>NZ_JAUBQW010000104.1:0-22955 GCF_036701485.1 Microcoleus sp. Pol11C3
TAACATTTTGGGGTCTTATATTTTTCACTCCTTTCAAGTCAGTTATATCATACCTCATCTTTTCGATAAATGCTATAATGTGAGATTTGGATTGTTTTGAAGCACGTTTCTCATCCATTCGCCGTGAATCTCTTCTGTCCACCTCGGCTCAAACACATCACCAACTGCTAATTCCATCAGAAAATCGCGGAGTGCGGCTGAATACAAAACATTCGCATCGCAGACAACTTTTACAATTTCCATGAGTTAGTCGTACAAACCGAGTGCTTCTGATTCTGCGACAAGTTCTTCAAGTATTTTACTTCTTTTTTCATAATCCTGCTTTTTATATTTCATTACATCTTCATAACGTATCCGGCGACAGGTACTTACCATTTTGTATGGAATTTCGCCAGAATCTAGCAACTTCCACACATACTCGCGGGAGACATTGAGTAAGGCCTCAACCTGCCAGATATCGAGTTCCTCAGTAATTGGAATCAGCTTGACCGTATTGCCACTGCTTGTCTGTTGCAAAATTGCTAACAGCAGTGGCAATGCTGCCGCAGGTATGTCAATTGTCTTTCCCTCTTTTTCGTTTAATATCAATTTGAGGGATTCGCCAGACGGATGATTTTCTAAGTGCGATTCTAAAGCGCGGCTGCTGGTTTTGGCAACCGCTGCTTCTGCGGCTGTCGGTAAAACAGGTGCTGAGTCGGGATCTCCGGTGAATGTCATGTTAATTTGGGGGTTAGAATAACAGGCAATCAATTATAATTGTAGCAATTTGAGAATGCGATCGCCAAAATCGAGCAAGGAGGTTAACCTGTGGCATACAGCGACTTTACAACTTTAGCGAAAGTTAGAGAATCTTTTAATTTAACCGTAGAAGAACCTTTAGATTTGTTTGGTGAGATCCCAGAGGTACAGCCAAGTTCCTATTTGCAAACTACTTTAACTGAAAACCTGTCTTTAGCTACTGCAATTAATACAGAAAAGGCTCGCGCTGAGTTAATTATTGCTCCAATATTATTGGAAGTCAGGCGGCAATTTAATTTTCAAGTTGGTTTTTTCTCGGGTTCAGAATTCAATGTAGATGTAGAAGCGGGCTTAAACGGGTATTGCGATTATATTCTCACTGCATCGAAGGATTCCTATGAAATTCGCGCCCCCGTAATTACTCTCACAGAGGCTAAGAATGAAAGTATTAAATCCGGTTTAGGGCAGTGTATTGCAGAAATGGTAGCCGCCCAATTATTTAATCAGCGCAGCGGAGAGCAAATTGAAAGCATTTATGGGGCTGTTACTACGGGTACTGATTGGAAGTTTCTTAAATTGAGTAACTGCACAATTTTCATTGACAAGCGAGACTTTTTTATTAATGAAATTAGTCGGATATTGGGCATTTTAACAATGCCGTTTCAAGGCTTTTATTCTATGGATCGCACTTGATGCAGCCAGCCAAATAACAGATGCTGGGATTGGGACACAACATAGCTGTGTCCCAACTGCAAAATGAATTTATTGCCTCATGGGATTAATTTCGACAGCACATTAGACAACTTAGCACCGAGATTCTCAACCGAGTCCTGCTGTTTGGGATCTTTCATCGTACCGTCAGCATTAAATACTTCAAAAGCTTGGGGAACTGCTTTCTGATCCGGCAGTACCAATACGTTAATATTCCCCAGGATCGATCGCAAATGTACCAATCCCCGCAAACCTCCAATTCCGCCTGGGGAAGCACTCATAATTACCGCTACTTTGCCAGTAAATGCCACCAATCCCGGTTCGCCGGGTGCTGGGCGCGATACCCAATCGATCGCATTTTTCAACACAGGCGTAATTGAACTGTTATACTCAGGGGAAGCTATCAAAAACCCGTCATGCGCTACCATCAATTCCTTCAAGTGCCGGGCATTTTCTGGCATTCCCTCTTTTGCTTCCAAATCTTCGTCAAATAGCGGCATCGGCAAATCGCGCAAATCTACATAAGTAACTTCTGCACCCGCCGCAGTAGCCCCAGCAGCCGCCACTTTTACCAGCAGTTTGTTATAGGATGCTTCGCGGGTACTTCCGGCAAATGCAAGTATTTTTGGTCTGTTTGTCATTAATTTTTTCCTGCTTATTGTTTCCGCGTATAATTGTACTATTTCGAGTGATTCCAAACAAAGTCAGCAATGGGTTTATCTGCCGACAAAACAGGATTGTCACTGGAATTGAGTAAAACCGATCGCACTTTTACATTCCCGACTCCCAAACGCCTCTCTACGCGACTGGGAATGCCGTAACCGTAAATAATGTGTCCTTTCCCCGCCAACACCACAACTTGATAGTCGGGGTTTGCTTTGACAAATTGGGCGATTTTTTCCGCCATAGTTTCGTCCCACAAAACTTGGGCTTGCAAAAATCTTTCAAAAGCCGTACTATTTCCCTGTTCAGCCTTTTGGTGTTGCTGATAAACTTCTAGCAGCAGTTGCCGATATTCGGCGTTGTCGGTGCGAATTTCCGATACTGGGGGAATGTGTTTTTTTTCCTCTGCTGTGAGGCTTTCTAAACCTTGAGAGGCAACTTTTCTCGTTACTTCGGATGGTGTATTTAAGGCGAGGACAGGTAGTTGATTTAATGCGGCAAACCGCAAAATGGGGGCGTAATATTCCCAGGGAAAACGCCACCTGCGATCGTACTCTGTTTGCTCGACTAATTGCTCTTCAGTCAGTTTACCTGCTAAGTAGTTGTCGATCGCACTTTGAAACGGACGCTGAAACATTTCCATCGCGATGGCAATTTTCCGATTTTGCCGCTGCATTTCTCGGACAATCTTTAGTTGAGCTTGGTGGTCTTCCGCGCTATCGTGGGTTTCACCCAGATACACGACTTTTGCCTTCACCAACTGTTGCAGAATCTCTTGGTTAGTGTAAGTCTGCCCAGGTTGATGGTTCGCCGTCGTTTGCGCTGTTACTGCACTGCTGCACAGCAGAAAGATACTAAGCGATAAGGCGCACAGTTTGATGAGTTTGGTTGTTTTCATACAAATATTATGCCGTTTCTCGCAGCAGCAAGCACAGCCGAACTCTACTATCTAGCTGAGCAGCTAGATAGCTCAATGCTTAATTTAACTTCATAATTCTCCGCTGTTACTTCTAAAAATGTAAAGTTTAGTTGCAGGTACTTGCGCTTCTCGAAGAAGGTGATAAATTAATAATATGAAGCGAACAAAAAGCTTCTACGACAGATACCAAATCCAGATATCACAGCGAAGTTCACAATAGAATCTAAGGAGTAAAACGCTGTTTAATCTCACATCTGTCTCATCAAAAACCAATAACAGCACCCACCAACAAAGCTGATACTTCCTCAACTAATTAGAGGGGAGCAATGCAAATGAATCCGAGGATTATTGCAACTCCGCATCGAAGTTTTAAAAAGAGGAAATCACTCGGTACATATGGCTGGGTGCTGTTATTGTTAAAACAGACTTTCGGTTTGTGATGTTTTTTTCAGTAGAGGCAAAGTCTCTAGATATCCGTTACCGGGCAGAGCCGGGTAACGAGCCTACAAGGATAAAAACTAGAAAATTACTGGAAAATTGTCTCGTCTTCCTTTCGCCACGCGGGATCGACGATACAAATAAATATTAGCGGTTCTGTGCCACAGTTGTAAATAAACTGCTTGGCGTTTGGGGGAATGTAAACTGCATCTGGGGATTCCACGAATTTATTTTCGTCGTCGATGTGCATTTCTCCTGAAAATCTCTTTACCACAACTTAAGTTTAATTGAAAGAGCCAGAGATGTTAAGAAATATGTAAAGCGGCAGCCGGATTTTTTAACCGTAAATTCCCGAATGCCCTCGATAATCAGGACAGTCGATCGCATCTTCAGATAAAGCTATTGTAGGCTGAACGGGACACTTGAGGTGGTAGTCGCCAGTGAAAAATACGCAGTTAGCACAAGGAATTTGGTGCATCCGCTGAGCTCGACGCAGGGAGTCGGTGACAGTACGCCCGACACTCAAACACAGCAAAAAAACTAAGCCCCAGGCGGACACAAAACACAGCGGGACTAAAATAGGCTGTATTGCCTTAAGCAAAAAGTAAAGCATAGCAAGAAAATTTAGCGTTAGAAGCCACACATACATTAGAGTAGTGGAATTGCCGATCGATCGACCAAAAAGTTTAGAATCCTTTACAGCTCGATCGAGAAACCGGGCAATTATGGCATGATAAGGAACAGTCCTTAAATAAAATTAGAGGAAATCAGTTATGACTCTGCGATTAGGCGATACAGTTCCCAACTTTACCCAAGCTTCGTCTGAAGGGGAAATCAATTTCTACGACTGGGCTGGGGATAGCTGGGTCGTGTTGTTTTCCCACCCGAAAGACTACACTCCAGTGTGCACCACAGAACTCGGTGCAGTGGCCCGTCTAAAGTCTGAATTTGAAAAGCGGGGCGTCAAAACCATTGCCCTCAGCGTCGATGATGTGGATTCTCACATGGGCTGGATTAAAGATATTGAGGAAACTCAAAATGTCACCCTCAATTATCCGATTTTAGCAGATGGCGATCGTAAAGTCTCCGACATTTACGACATGATCCATCCCAACTCGCTAAACAACTTAACAATCCGCACAGTTTTTGTGATTGACCCGCAAAAGAAATTGCGTTTGAGCATTACTTATCCGGCGAGCACTGGTCGGAATTTTAATGAGATTTTGCGAGTAATTGATTCCTTGCAACTTACGGACAAATACAGCGTTGCGACTCCGGTTGATTGGAAAGACGGCGACGATTGCGTAATCGTACCTTCGATTACCGACCCCGCAGAGTTGGCAGAGAAATTTCCTAAAGGCTACACGCCGATTAAGCCTTATTTGCGGATGACTCCTCAGCCGAATAAATAGGTTTAATTGACAAACCGGTTCGCAGCATAGGAATGCAAGTCCTTCCAGGTTCGCAGCATCGGACTTTAATCCTTCCAGGTTCGTAATGAGGACTAAAGTCCTTCCAGGTTTGTAGTGAGGACTTTAGTCCTTCCAGATTTTTGAGGACTGAAGTCCTCACTACCAACCCATAAATTTTGCAATCTTGTCAGAACCATTTAGATTTGAGGAAATGCCAAATGCTGTCATCTCCCATCGTATTGCGAATGTTGCCAGAATTGCAAATGACAGAGGACGAGTTTTTCAACTTCTGTCAAATGAATCGCAACTTGCGAATTGAACGCAACCAGCGAGGAGAAATACTATTGTTGACTCTTGTTGGCGGAATCAGCAGCAACCGCAATGCTATTTTAACTGGAGAATTGGGCATTTGGACAGAGGAAGACGGAACTGGCGTTGGCTTTGCTTCTTGTACGGGATTTACTTTATCGATCGGCTCCGTGCGATCGCCTGACGCTTCTTGGATTAAACTAGAAAGGTGGAATGCTTTATCAAAAGCACAGCAAGAAAAATTTGCCCTAATTTGCCCTGATTTTGTAGTTGAACTCAGACCGGATTTTGAGGACTTAGAGCCGCTACAAGAAAAAATGCAAGAATATATGAGAGAACCAGGAGTGCGGCTGGGTTGGCTTATCGACCGCAAAAATCGCAGAGTTTATATTTACCGTCCTGGTTTGCCAGAGGAATGTTTGGAGAATCCGGCTACAGTCAGCGGCGACCCCGTTTTGCCCGGATTCATACTCAATATGAGCAAAATTTGGTAGAACTGCTAGCAATAAATATCAACTTATTGTAAAAATTAATCATAGGATACACACACGCAAAAAATATGGATATTAAAAACGGCTTTGTAGGCACAATCGGCAACACGCCACTAATTCGCTTAAACAGCTTCAGCGATGAAACAGGCTGCGAAATTCTCGGCAAAGCAGAGTTTCTAAATCCCGGCGGTTCCGTTAAAGATAGGGCCGCTTTATACATCATCAAAGACGCAGAAGAAAAAGGCTTCCTGAAACCGGGCGGCACTGTTGTTGAAGGCACTGCCGGCAATACAGGCATCGGTTTGGCGCACATTTGCAACGCTAAAGGTTACAAATGTTTGATCGTGATTCCCGATAACCAATCTCAAGAAAAAATCGATGCTTTGAAAACCTTGGGCGCTGAAGTTCGGACTGTTCCTGCTGTTCCTTACAAAGACCCGAATAATTATGTCAAATTGTCGGGAAGATTGGCGGAGGAAATGGAGAATGCTGTCTGGGCAAACCAGTTTGACAATTTAGCCAATCGCCGAGCTCATTACGAGACAACTGGCCCGGAAATTTGGGAACAAACAAACGGGAAAATTGATGCTTGGGTAACAGCTACTGGTACCGGCGGCACTTTTGCTGGGGTAGGAATGTTTTTGAAAGAAAAAAATCCTGCTGTTAGAATTGTCTTGGCAGACCCGATGGGCAGCGGGCTTTACAGTTATTTCAAAACGGGGGAAATTAAGACTGAAGGTAGTTCGATTACTGAGGGAATTGGCACCACCCGTGTGACTGCTAATATGGAGAATGCCCCGGTAGATGACGCCATTCAAATTGATGATACTGAAGCTGTGCGGGTGATTTACCAACTGCTGAGGAAAGAAGGGCTGTTTATGGGCGGTTCTGTGGGGATTAATGTGGGGGCGGCGGTGGCTTTGGCGAAGCAAATGGGGCCTGGACATACGATTGTTACGGTACTCTGCGACGGCGGGGCTCGGTATCAGTCGCGTTTGTTCGATCGACAATGGTTGGCCTCAAAAGGTTTATCATCCGATTAATCTGCGCGTGTACCTGACAATCGGGTCAGATGTAGGAATCATCAATAGACTTGAATTCCATAAGTCTTTGATTAATACAGAAACCGCAGATATCACGCAGATAAACACAGATTAACGCAGATAATTTGAGGAATTCAAAGGGATTGAATGCAATTCAAGTTTAATGCTTTGTGGGATGGGCTTCTAGCCCGTCCAATGTTTTTAACGACTTTTCTACAAGTTGGGCATATATGACTACACCTATTCCCATGATAAAAAAATAGCATATATTCAGCAGAATGTCAAGTAAAAAATATGAAAATTATCGAATCTTCTAGGCAAGTTCTTGTTTGCCAAAACCGCACTTGTCGCAAGGAAAGTGCAGCAAAGGTACTGGCAGCTTTTCAGAAATTATCGCCCTCAGAAGTCGAAGTTGTTGCTAGCAGTTGTTTGGGACAGTGCGGCAACGGGCCGATGGTGTTGGTGTTGCCCGAAGAGGTTTGGTACAGCGGTGTTTGCCAGGAGGAAGTTGCGGCAATAACTGAGCAACATTTGCGGGGAGGAAAGCCGGTGGAGAGGATGCTTTACCGCAAGTTTCACCGACTTTCTCATTAGTCGATCGCCTGCCTTTAAAATTCTTCGGCAAACAACCGGCGGAGAATTTCCGTGACTTCGGCGCAAAATCTGGCGTCCAGTTCGATCGCCAAACGATCGACACTGCTGGAACCGCCTACAGCTTTTTCTGCCCGCAAAGTCATGGCTAAAGTTCTGAGTTTTGCCGGCTTTCCCGCCGCCTTGGGCCGTTCGTCAACAAACCGCACCAAAGCCACATAAACTGTTTCTAGGGTTCCCCTGATCGAGCTCAGTCCGTAACCCAATTTTGAGATAATTACTGGAGAAGTGATCAGGCTATCCATCCCCAAAGTTTTAATTGCTACGTCCACATATCGAGCGCTGTCATGTCCCATTGCTCTGACAATGCTTTCTAAGCTGTTCCACTGAGATGCTTTCATGCGCGATCGCTGTTCGATGTGGAAGTGCCATCCTAACATGGAAATCAGCCTGGTTAAGTCATAAGCAGATACGGAATTTTTTTGTTTGGTGCTGTTTAATGCGGCACTTAGCAGCTCTTGTTTTTTGGTGAGATCGAAGATTTTGGGGTTGGTGTGATAAGGATTTTCGCCGTAATCGCCGCGAAAAATTAGGTCATAATTGCCAGTAGCGCTCTTCAGCCATTGCTCTAGTCCTATGCGAGTATCGAAGCGTTTGAACATAGCGGCTAAGGAGTTTGAACTTGCTATATTTGAGGCATAGCTAATCATATCTTTTGCTACATCATAAAAGTAAAAATCTTGTTTTAGCCCGTTGCCATCTCTCACAACGCAGTTGTCAATGTCGCAGTCGGGATACTTGCTATTTACTTGACTGACGATATTAAAGAGTGCGATAATTTTGGTAGCACTCCACTGCTCAGCATTGGTAAGTGCGTTTTTTCCCAGCCACTGCGCCTGAATTTTGCCGTCTACAAAAGTACCAATGCAAACGCAGGCTTCTTTGATGTCTTCGTGGAGAAAATTTAAAGCTTGAGAGTTAATTTGAGGTAGTTCTCCCAGGCTGGGAAACGAGGTAACTTTGAGGGGATTATTGGGTTCGGGAATATAGCTAATTACTTTTAAGCCGTCGGGTTTCTGTTTGAGATAATCTGGATAGTTTTTAATTTCTTGTTGGTAAGGAGATTTTTCAATGCCCCGATCTAAAAAGGCTAGTTTGTTTATGTTAGCTTTGGCATCTATTTCCATTTGGAGGTAGTTTTTGAAGATGCGTGCTCGGTCTTTTGCGAGTTCGAGGGAGGTAAGGTTCATGATAATTGTTGGCAGCTTGTTACGAATAAGTAAATCACTATACTAGGATTTAGGCAAACAAACCGGGTTTCTATGTAAAATTTTGGGTTAGGGAACGAAAAATCAATGAAGAAACCGCGCCTCAGACAGTAACTGCCTCCAGGACTATATATCTGAGTTCGGGCCCTGCGATCAAGCTTTTTTGCCGCGTACTTGGATGCGTTTGTCGGTTTTTTGTTTTTTAATCCAAGATATAAATTTCTGTAGTTCAGGGTCATTTTTGAGCTTTTCCACGGTATTGAGCTCTTGGGCGAGGTGTTTGTTGTCAAATAGAGAGTGAATCTGGCGGTGACAAGCGGAGCAAATGTCGATTGTCGGGCTGGGATCTTCGTTTTTCCGCTTGGTGTTTTGTTTGGGAATGAGGTGATGGGCGGTTAATGCTTCCATTTGTCGATCGCACAATTCACACTGCATAATTTTCTCAATGCTGCTGGATAGGAGAATTGCTACTTTTAGTTTAGCGCGATCGGCTGTGATTCATGTGAATGAAAGGCGATCGCACTCTCCAAACAATAAAAAAACCCCCAATTGGGGGTCATACAAATCTCTTGTGGCAGAGGCCGGAAAGCCTCGGGGATCACAAAATATACAGTAACAGAAACAAAACAATCCAAATCACATCCACAAAGTGCCAGTAAATCTCAGTCGCTTCGATTCCAAAGTGGTGCTCGCTAGAATAGTGGTCTTGCGCGCGCGATCGCCACACCACCGCCACCATCAGCAGCACTCCCAACGTAACGTGCAAGCCGTGAAAAGCAGTCAAAACGTAAAAGCAACTGGCATACAAATTCGTCGTCAAACCAAACTCTAAATGAGTGTATTCGTAAACCTGACCGAACAAGAAAACTGCGCCCATAGCAATAGTTACGAGCAACCAATTCCGCATTCCGGCGGCATCATTCTTTTTGATTGCAGTATCAGCATTGTGAATTACAAAGCTGCTAGCAATCAAAATCACCGTATTAATTCCCGGCAGCAATAACTCTCGTGCCGGCGTACCTTCAGGAGGCCACACGGGGGCCATCGCCCGATAAATCAAATACGCCGCAAACATACCGAAAAATATCATGCCTTCAGCGCACAGGAACACAATTATACCTAACATTCGGTGGTCGGGATGCTCGACACCGTGTGCTTCTACCTCGGCCTCGTGGTGGTAATTCAGGGCTGTTTTTGCCGGATCGATCGCTGGAATTTGCATAATAAATTGGTAATGAAGAAGTCAGTTGTCAGTTGTCAGTTGGCAGTGGGCAGTTGGCATTAGTCATCAGTCATTAGTTAACAGTCAACAGTTAACAGTCAACAGTCAACAATTCCCAATGACTGATGACTGATGACTAATAACTATTCGCCATCTTGACTTTCATCAGCAGGAGAATCAACATTTATCTCTGATTCAGGAGCGACCAAAGTGGCAGTACCGCCAAAGAAAGTTGAAGCTTGAGCCTCCGCAATAGGAATACCTGTTTTCTGGGCGTTGCGGGTGGCATTTTCCCTCAGCTTGAGCCTGAGACGTTCCCCAGTATGCTGAACTTTTTCCATGCCGTAATCGTAAGGCCCCGTTGCCAATACCGGCACTCCTTCAAAATTTTCGATCGGGGGCGGCGAAGTCGTCATCCATTCCAAACTCAAAGCTTGCCAAGGATTGTCACCTGCTTTCGGGCCGTACCTCCAGCTCCAAATCACATTAATGATAAATGGGATTGTAGACACTGCCAGCATATAAGCACCGACAGTACAAATGACATTAATTGTGGTAAATTTCGGGTCGTACATTGCCACTCGCCGAGGCATTCCTTGCATCCCCAAAGCGTGCATCGGGAGGAAAGTTACAGTAAAGCCAACATAGGTTAAAACAAAGTGAACTCTACCCCAAAATTCATTAATCATCCGCCCCGTCATTTTGGGGAACCAGTGGTAAAAAGCAGCGTAAATGCCAAACACTGAGCCGCCAAACAGAACGTAGTGTAGGTGAGCGACGACAAAATAAGTGTCGTGAACGTGAATGTCGAAAGGTACGGAAGCCACCATGATCCCGGTGATGCCGCCGAGAACAAATGTTGAGATAAAACCCATCCCAAATAGCATCGCGCTGACAAGCCGGAGTTTTCCTCCCCAAATAGTTGCCAACCAGCTAAATATTTTAATCCCAGTTGGTACGGCGATGATCATAGTTGTGATCATAAAAAACATCCGCAGCCAGCCGGGAGTGCCGCTGGTAAACATATGGTGCGCCCACACGATCAAGCCCAAAAAGCTGATCGCAAGACTGGAATATGCGATCGCCAAATAACCAAAAATTGGCTTGCGCGAATGCACCGGCAAAACTTCTGAAATCACCCCGAAAAAGGGCATAATCATAATGTAAACTGCCGGGTGCGAATAAAACCAGAATAAATGCTGGTAGACGATGGGATCGCCGTTGCCGGTCGGGTTAAAAAATGCCGTCCCCGCTAACAAGTCAAACGACAGCAAAATCAAAGCTGCGGCTAACACTGGAGTAGCAATCAAAGTCAGTGCTGAAGTCGCAATCATCGCCCAGCAAAACAAAGGCATTTCATTGAGACTCATGCTGGGAACCCGCATGGTAAAGATGGTAACGGCAAAATTCACCGCCCCCAAAATCGAAGAAGTTCCCAGAATCAAAACGCTGAGAATCCAAATTTCTTCTCCCGCTTGAGCAGTAACTAAGCTCAAAGGCGGATAAGAAGTCCAACCCGCCTGTGGAGCTCCTACCAAAAAACTGCTCAACAGCAACACGCCACCTACGGGAATTAGCCAAAAGGCGATCGCATTCAGCCTGGGAAATGCCATGTCTTTTGCCCCAATCATTAAGGGGATCAAAAAGTTAGCAAATCCGGCTCCGGCGGGTACGATCCACAGGAAGATCATCACTGTCGCGTGAACAGTAAATAAACTGTTGTAGAGTTCGGGGGTGACAAAATCGGAGTCGGGGGTGGCGAGTTCTGTTCGCACCAAGGTTGCCATCACGCCGCCGATTAGATAGAAAATAAATGTTGTTACCAGATATTGAATACCGATGACTTTGTGGTCGGTATTAAAAGTGAAGTAGTCGCGCCAATGTCTATCGGCGGGCGCTGTTCCGCGAGCCTCAGTGTTGGCAGTTTCTTGGAACTGTGCTTGTGTCATAGTTATTAGTCATTAGTTATTAGTCATTAGTTATTAGCTAAGGATCGAAGACCCAGTGCCAGGAACTAATGACTATTTTTAGTGATGAGTTGGGTGAAGTTGTTCGAGGGTTTCGGAATTAATTTTTATTTCCCTGACGTAGGGAGCCAAAAATTCACCGTCTGACAATTCCCCAGGATTGACTGCAACTGCTTGCTCTAAGTTTTGACTGCTAGCAACTTGCTGGCTTTGCAGCCAAGTGTCGAATTCTTCTGGCGTGTGAACGACTGCTACAGCTTTCATTGCTCCGTGATAAGCGCCGCACAATTCAGCACAAACAACCCGGTATTCCCCGGTTTTAGTTGGTGTAAATCTCAGTTCGCTTGGTCTCCCGGGAATTGCATCTTGTTTGAGGCGAAATTCTGGCAGCCAAAATGCGTGCAGCACGTCTTGAGCTGAGATATTTAGCTGTACGTCGCGGTTGACTGGCATATGCAGTTCGCCAGAACTAACGCCGCTTTCTGGATAGCTAAAAATCCAGGCGTACTGCAAACCTGTGACATTTACAACTAAGTCTGCTGGTTTGTCTTCATTTTCTGGGGAAGCGCCGACGCCTAGAGCAACAAGTTTTCTAGACGCAATTTGAGGGGCGTTTTGGGGTGTATCTGAGAGTGTAGCTGCGATCGCACTTCCCCGCATTTTAGAGTGCGCTTGCATGGTGCCGTGGTCATGATTGCCCATCGGATCGAGGCCTCCCATTGAGTTGTAAATCTCAAAACTGTAGACTCCGATTCCTAAAATAATCACCGCCGGCACGGCTGTCCAAAGAATTTCTAAGGGAAAGTTGTCATGCCAAGGCGGCCCGTCTGTATTGTCTCCTTGACGGCGGCGATATTTAATTGCAGCAACGATGAGAATTCCCTGGACCATGATAAATAGTCCAGTGGAAATGGTCATCATTGTATTGAAAAGTGCGTCTATGTCGGATGCTTCGTCAGAGGCGGCGATCGGCATTAAGCCGTGATTCTGCCCGTACCAGAGACTGATCAGAGTCACTCCGATGCCGGCGAGCATGGTGAGGATGGAACTTGGAATGTTCACGCTGGTACTTCTTAATAGCGACACTTCTTCGCTTGAAAAATGAAGGAAGCGCCTCTGGGTTATCAATTTTTAATTGTAAATGGTATTTTTAGTAAAATGTCTCTCTTAAGGGTTACTTAAGGCTTAGAATTTTTGACCGATCGCCCGCGTGCCTAAAAAGTACGTCTTTTGTACCTTGACAAAATTGATTAAAAATGGTATATAATCGCTTTTTTTGGCGGCTAAATTTGAGATTGTTTCTCAAACACCATCAAATGCTGCTGAGGTAACATATCTTTTGTCTCTTTCCATACTAAACCGACGGCTGCCATTTCTTTTTTAACCTGCTTCTGCGTCATTTTGTGCAAACCTTTAATGGGAATCAGGGGGTTTTCGCCCCGATACTCGATCGATACTGTGCGGCCTCCCGGTTTGAGTGCTTTCACAATTCCTTGCATCATTTCTCTGGGATATGCAAATTCGTGATAAGCATCGACCATCACAACTAAATCTACGCTATTTTCCGGCAAATTCGGATTGTCGATATTTCCCAAAACAGGCTCAACGTTAGCAATATTTTTTTCTTGTTTATTCAATTCCAGAAAATTAATCATTTCCGGCTGCACGTCAACTGCTAAAACTTTTCCTTGTGGAACTAAGGGAGCAATGCGAAAGCTGAAATATCCCGTTCCCGCTCCAATGTCGGCGACAATATCGGTTGGTTTTAAATCGAGATTGTTGACTAATCGAGCTGATTTTTCCTCCATGCCGCGAGAGGGTCTTTCCAGCCAACCAGCCCCTTGATATCCCATGACTTGAGCAATTTCTCGACCCATGTAAAACTTGCCGATTCCGTCAGGGTTGTGGACTGTTCGCTGCTGATAAATTGGGTCGCCATTTGCCGTTTTACTTGCTTCGGCTGCTGCACAGGCGTTGAGCGGCAACAGGCAAAGAATTGTCAAGATTATTACTGTTAAGGGTTTAATTAATTGTGCGGTTTTTTTCACGATATTTTTTTCACGATATTTCTGATTTTGTGTTTAAATTTATTTCTCGTTCCCTGGCTCTGCCTGGGAACGCCGATCCGGAGGCTCTGCCTCGGTAATATCGAGAAGACTTTAAGATTTAGCTGACAGCGGATTCTAACAATTTAATTGTACCAGAGTCAGCGTCGATTTCGACTTCTAGACCGATCGGCAAAGTGAACTTATCCTGAATGTGCCCCACCATTGAGCCATACCACGCGGGAATCTTCAAGGGGCGAATGTGGTCGGACAATACTTGAGGTAAGGTTAGGGACTCTTGGGGTGTTTCAGCTTCGCACTTGGTACACTGTCCGAAAATAAAACCGGATATTTTATCGAGAATACCCGCTAATTTGAGCTGCGTCAGCATTCTATCTATCCGATAAACTTCTTCGCCAACTTCCTCGACAAACAAAATACTGTTTTCCCATGTCGGTAAATATGCAGAACCCACCATTGCTGCTATTACTGATAAATTGCCGCCGATTAGTTTTCCCCTAGCTGTGCCGCGCCCGATTGTTTCAATTTGCACGCTTTTGGAGTTTTGCAGCGTAACAGAGCCTCCGTCAAACAAAATTTTTTTGAGGGAATATACTGTAAAGGGACTCCAAGTTGAGGCACCTAAAGGGCCGTGAAAAGTAACTATATTAGTTTTAGCATGAATCGCCAATAACAGCGCAGTAATATCGCTGAATCCCATAATAATTTTAGGATTGTTGCCGATAATATTGTAATCCAGGAGCGGCAATATGCGACCGCAGCCCCAGCCGCCCATTCCGGTAAAAATTCCTCGCACTGAGTCATCGGCAAAGGCTGTGTTGACATCGGCGGCGCGATCGGCATCCTTGCCTGCTAAATAGCCGTAGCGGTCGTAAAAATGCTCTCCCAATTTAATTTTTAAACCCAGCTTATCCAGAGCTTTAAAAAATGGCTGCACTTCTTTTTCGTAGTTGAAAGCGGCTGGATTTATTAAAGCTACAGTATCGCCGACTTGCAGGCGGCGCGGCTTAACGATCGCACTTTTGGGAGATAGGTTGGTTTGGGCGATCCTCTTCGAGGGATTCGCTAACGGCAAAAGCTGAGTACCAATAGCAGTCAGCCCAAAAGTTCTCAGCAGAGCACGGCGGCGGAGAGTCATAGCTGTTAGGTAATTTTTGCTATAATTGTATAGCAAAATCTCTGCCATATCAGTTTAAAATTGCGACTTTAAAATGAAAACCGACACTAAAATCTCAGCTAAAAAATCTTGGGCAAAAGCTTTAGCCCGTCCTGCTGCGGAATTTCCGCTGACTCAGCTATTGGTTAAAAGCGGTAAAATTCCCGAAGGATTGCGCGGCACTCTCTACCGCAACGGGCCCGCACGTTTGCAACGCGGTGGCATGAATGCGGGACACTGGTTTGATGGCGATGGTGCAATTTTGGCAGTACATTTTACCGATGTCGGTGCTGCTGCTGTTTATCGCTACGTGCAGACAGCGGGATATCAAGCTGAGGAAAAAGCTGATAAATTTCTCTACAGTAATTATGGCATGACAGCACCGGTGCCTCTGTGGTTGCGGTGGACTAAATCTGTTAAAAATGCTGCCAATACTTCAGTTTTAGCTTTGCCCGATCGCCTTTTAGCTTTGTGGGAAGGCGGCTGGCCTCACAGCCTAGATTTACAAACTCTGGAAACTCGCGGAACGGACGATTTAGGCAGTTTAGAGAGTGGATCTTCTTATTCCGCTCACTGCAAGCGCGACCCGATTACTGGCAATATTTTTAACTTTGGAATGACACATGGTGCCAGTACAAAGTTGAATCTGTATAAAAGCGATCCTACAGGCAAAATTGTGCAACAAGGAACTGTTGCTTTAGATAGCTCTCCTCTGATCCACGATTTTGTTATGGCGGGAAACTATCTAATATTTTTTGTGCCGCCAGTACGAGCAAAATTTTTGCCAGTGTTAGCTGGAATTAGCAGTTACAGCGACTCTTTGGAATGGAAACCCGAGTTAGGAACGCAGATATTAGTGGTTGACTCGGAAACTCTATCTTTAGTTAGTAGCGGCGAAACCGAACCTTGGTATCAGTGGCATTTTGCTAACGGTTTTGTCAAGGAAGATGGTTCGGTGGCTGTAGATTTTGTGCGCTTGGCTGACTTTCAAACTAATCGGCGGCTCAAAGAAGTAGCGACAGGTGAAACTCGCACCGATGCGGAGGGGACTCTGTGGCGGGTGCATCTAAATCCTCAGACGGGGAAAGTGACAGCAACAGAAGAATTGTTGGATCAACCTTGCGAATTTCCGATCGTACCTGCTTCAGAAATAGGGCAAGACTCGCGATATATTTATCTGGCAATGTATCGGCCTGACGTTGATATTGTACCGGAACGTTATGGTGCGATCGCCCGTTTCGACACGCAAAGCCGCAATCTCACAATTGCCGACTTGGGCGAAAATCGCTATCCCACAGAGCCCATCTACGTTCCAGATATTTCCTCAGAGAAAGGGTGGATAGTAACAGTTATTTATGACGGCAATTCTGACAGCAGCGAAGTCTGGATATTTGACAGCGACGGACTTTCCCGCGAACCTGTTTGCAAGCTAGAATTGCCCGGTGTCATACCTTTGGGCTTTCACGGCACTTGGAAATCGGCAGTATGATAAAATTGTAAAGAAGTGTTGCGGAAGATTTATTAAAAATTGTTGCCGCTTCTCTGTCAAGTTGTTAAGGTGTGTGTAGATAGGAAATTCTCATATCTAGGAGGTGTGGAATTGATAATCTGCATTGCTCAATTATCCTGTGCCAATTCGCACGAATCCCCGGCGATTGTAAGTCGCCGCTGCACAGGATATAGTCTGCCTCTGCGGACTAAAAAAAGAGGGGTAATAAAGCCCTGGCGGATAACCAATCCCCGGCGTATATTCCCGACTACACAGGCAAAATCCGCCTCCACGGAGTGAAGAAAGAGGGGTTCTCGAACCCCGGTAAATGACAAATTCGCGGTGAATCTCCCCGGTGAATAAATTCGCGGCTATGCAGGCAAAGTCCGCCTCCGCCGACTGAAGAAATCCCCGGCTGATAACCAATCTCCGGCCAGTTTATTCGCGGCTACACAGGCAAAGTCCGCCTCCGCGAACTGAAGAAAAGCGGTAATAAAGCCCGCTGGGCCAGGATTTCTGACTAGGTTTGCCCATCTCAGCTTTGTCTGCTGGCATGAGGTTAAAAGACCAGATAATTAACTGATTTCTGGCAAACCAAAAGTTTAGTTCAGCTCACGCGCACGTTAGCGATTCAAAAGTTTTTAGTTTGGAGTTAACCCCACAAGTAAATGATGTCTATCGAAACAAGATAGGCTTTCCAACAATTATGAATTATGAGTTGTTACCGCCAAAACATTCAACTCATAACTAATAATTCACAACTCACAACTCATAACTCCGTGCCGCGGTGAGCATCTACCAAAAGGTTTAATCTATGCAACTTCAAGGAAAAACAGCTCTTGTTACAGGAGCTTCGCGCGGAATTGGGCGATCGATCGCCCTGGAATTAGCGAGACAAGGAGTCAAACGTTTGTTGATTGTGGCGCGCAACCGCAGGCAATTAATTGAACTGGCAGAGGAAATCGATCTTTTTGGCACAGAAGTAGTGCCGTTAGCTTTGGATTTAACTCAGTCAGTAGCGGTGAATATTGCGATCGCCCAAGCTTGGCGAGATAGCGGCCCGATTCACCTGCTAGTCAACTGTGCAGGCGTCGCGCACCAAGCATCTTTCTTGCGTTCCCCGCTGCCGTTAATCGAGGAAGAAATCGCCTTAAATTTGCTCGGAACCTACACAATTACCCGCTTGATAGCGAGGCGAATGGCGACTCAAAAAGAGGGAACCATCGTCAATGTTTCGAGTTTAATGGGCAAAATTGCCGCTCCCACAATGGCGACTTATTCTGCTACCAAATTTGCCATTTTAGGATTCACCCAAGCTTTACGCCGCGAGTTAACTCAGTACAATGTTCGAGTCACAGCTTTGCTGCCATCTCTAACAGATACCGACATGGTGCGAGACTTGGAACAATTTCGCTGGGTAGTGCCCACAACTCCCGAAAAAGTTGCCTTAGCACTCGTGGCGGGATTGCACAAAGATGCGCCAGAAATCTTGGTAGGATACCAAAGTCATTTAGCAGTTTGGTGTCACCGAATTGCTCCTTGGTTGCTGGATTTTGTGTTGCGGATGGCGACTCCACAACTTTCGGAGAAGTCGCGGGGCGATCACAAATTGCGGCAGGCTTTAGCTAGCGGGCGATAAACTTTTTTAGGGGCGGGCTCTTCGGCCCACCCCACAAGAAAACTCATTCTTTGTAGAACGGGCATCTTGCCCGTTCCTAAGCGCACCTTACATTTGGCAAACACTCTAACTGTTAGTCACTCATCCTCATCAGAAAATAGCGACGGTAAATCCCGTTCTCCTCTCACCACCCTGATAATTTCAATTCCACTGTCTATCGCCCGATAAAGAATAATGTAACCCATGAGAGGAAGCCCCCGCACAGAAGCAGCTAGTTCCTCGTAACTACGGCCCATATTAGGAAAGTTAATTAAATTGCGACACTTTCGATTGAACTCCTCGACAAACTGTTCTCCGGATTCAATATTTCTAGCTGCAAGGTAATCCGAAATTTCATCTAAATCGCGACTCGCTTCTGGAGAAACAATGTAGCGACTCATCTTTAGTTCTCCCGCATTTTCCGAAATTTTTCCTGCAATCTTGCTATGACTATTTCTCCATCAATCCCTTCACCGCCATCGAGTTGAGCTATTCCTGTTGATACTTTTGGTCGCGTTTCTTCTACCCATTTTTGATAGCTGTTGCTCTCGTTGGGCTCACTGTTGTCGGCTAGGAGTTCTAATGCCGCTGCGATTACCTCCTCCGCCGAAGGATATCTGCCACTTGTCACTTGTGCTTCTATGAATTTTTGCTGCTCAGGCTTGAGAGTAATTTTCATGGGGTTTACCTCTGAGAACCTTTAATTATTATAGCAATCCTAAATGATTTGCGTAATTATTGTAGGGGCAATCCCCCCCTGGTTGCCCCGATAGATAGGGGGTAGGCACGGGGGCACTACCCCTACAAATTTATCTGAATGATTTATGTTCGCTATATCATTTCCACTCCCCTTGCAAGGTAAAAGCAGCCCAATAATAGGGCGACTGCCATTTTTTATCCTGCAACATTTCCATCTGCGCCGCCCTCAAAGCTGCCGCTGGTGCTAACTTTTCTTGCAGCATTTTCTGATAAAACTTTTGCATTAACACAGCAGTTCCTTCATCATCCACACTCCACAAACTCACCGCCACCCGCTGAGCCCCTGCATACATAAAACCCCTGGTTAATCCCACCATGCCTTCGCCTTTGATATTCTGTCCCATTCCGCTTTGACAAGCACTTAAAACTACTAATTTTGCTGCTAATTTCAAGTTAAAAATATCGGTAAGACGCAAGAAGCCATTGACAGGATTCCCCTTCTCATCTACCATCGACATCAGAATGCCTGAGAGTTCGGGATTCTGACTGTTAGCCATGCCGTGGGTGGCGAAGTGCACGATTTGATAATTGGCTAAATTGCTATTAGTTGCGGTAGCGCGACTGGCGGCAAAATCAAAGTTTTGAACTTCCGAAGCGGTGGGAACTAAAGCTAAAATATTTTGGGCTTCTTGGCGGGTAAAGGGGAGGCGTTTCGGCGGCCATGCCATGTTAGAAGTACGCAGCGATCGATTTAAACCGAGGTTGTTTGCTTCTAACTTTTCCGTGGTTGCTGGGGTAATTTGTCCTTTGACTCTTTCATCGGTTGGACTGAAGACTGGATCGGCTAAAATTGCTAAAGTTTGGTTGGGTAGTTTTCTGTCTGCGTAATTTTGCCGCAGAATGGCGAGAGTTGAGGCGGAAGGTAGGGTAATAATTTCGTGTTGGGCGATTAAGGGAAGATTGGCATTTTGTCCTGCTGTTTGTGGCAGAGTTAAGCCTGCAAAAGGAGTGTAGTGCAGTACGCCATCGGGAACTATTAATAAGCGTTTTTTTTCTAATTGGGCAGCAGCGGGTTGTAGAATTAATTGACCAAAATCTGCGCTAGCTTTGGCAACTTTTTGCGGTAAATCTCTGGAAGCAGGGCTGGTTACGGTGTCTCGGAAATTCTTGGCTGCTGTTTCGATGTCGGCGCGTTTGGGCAGTTCATAAGTAGTGAGTCCGGTTGAGGTGACAACCCATAAATAACTGCGGTCTTCACCGAGGGAATACTGCAATAAAATTGTGTTTTCATCCAGTATTTGTTTTTGGATTTGGGTGAGGGTTAAAGGTTGGGGTTGGGTGAGGGCGGCGTAGCGGGGGCTATTAGTGCGAATTTGAGTTTTGTTTTGCTGGTATTCTTGCAGTAGAGTGAGGCGCTGTTTGTCGATTTCTGCGACTTGATTGGGATTGGGATTGGGGCTGCTGACTAATTGAATGCGGCGTTTTTCAATGGCATCGAGTTGCTGTTGCAATCGCTGTTCTTGTTGCAGCAATTTGGGGGCGACGCCTTCGCGAATGTTGCTGTTAGCTTCTTTGAGGAGTTCGAGAAGGCTGCGGGCCCTCGAACGTTCGCTGGCTTCTAAGGCTTTGGTATCATAGCCGGATTTGGGTTGAGTTTTATGGAGTTGCATTAACAGGTCTATGTAGAATTCGTAGTAGTCCTGTACGGTGGCAAAGTATGAGGTGCGGAGTTCTGGGCTGGCAATTTTGGTGCGGAGGTTTTCGATTATTTTGAGACAGGATTCGATGTCGTTGAGGGCTTCGGTAAGGTTTCCTAAATCGCGCTTGGCAAAAGCAATGTTGAAAAGTGTGTTAGCTTCTCCTCCAGCGTCACCCACTGCCCGTCTCAGGGGAAGCGATTGGTTAAAATACTCTAGCCCTTTCTGATTGTCTCGCAAATCTGAGTAGACACCACCGATGTTGTTGAGGGTGAGGGCTTCTCCGCGACGATCGCCCACTGCGCGACTTAGGGGCAGGGACTGGCTGTAATACTCTAGCGCTTTCTGTTCTTCTCCCAAAGCTGAGTAGACACCTCCGATGTTGTGAAGGGTTAAGGCTTCCCCGTGACGATCGCCCACTGCGCGACTCAGGGGCAGCGACTGGCTGTAATACTCCAAAGCTTTCTGTTTTTCTCCTAATTCTGAGTAGACTAAACCGATGTTGTTGAGGGTGAGGGCTTCCCCGCGACGATCGCCCACTGCGCGACTCAAGGGCAGCGACTGGCTGTAATACTCCAAAGCTTTCTGTTTTTCTCCCAATTCTGAGTAGGCAGCCCCGATGTTGTGGAGGGTACTCGCTTCCCCACTACGATCACCAACAGCCCGTCTCAGGGGCAGTGACTGGCTGTAATACTCCAAAGCTTTCTGTTTTTCTCCCAAAGCTGAGTATACAGCCCCGATATTACTGAGGGCGACGGCTTCCCCACTCCGATCGCCAACAGCCCGTCTCAGGGGCAATGACTGGTTGTAATACTCTAAAGCCTTCTGTTTTTCTCCCAAATCGTCGTAGACACCACCGATGTTGTTGAGGGTGACGGCTTCTCCGAGACGATCCCCCATTGCGCGACTCAGGGGCAGCGACTGGCTGTAATACTCCAAAGCCTTCTGTTTTTCTCCCAATTCTGAGTAGACACTACCGATGTTGTTGAGGATGCGAGCTTCGCCCCTGCGATCGCCCACTGCGTGACTCAGGGGCAGCGACTGGTTGTAATAATCTAGCGCTTTCTGTTTTTCTCCCAAATCGTCGTAGACACCACCGATGTTGTTGAGGATGACAGCTTCCCCCCTGCGATCCCCCATTGCGCGACTCAGGGGCAGTGACTGGCTGTAATACTCTAGCGCTTTCTGTTTTTCTCCCAAATCATAGTAGACTTTACCGATGTTGTTGAGGGTACTCGCTTGTATCGAGCGGTCGCCCACTGCGCGACTCAGGGGCAGCGACTGGCTGTAATACTCCAAAGCTTTCTGTTTTTCTCCCAATTCTGAGTAAACTTGACCGATGTTGTTGAGGGTACTCGCTTCCCCCCTGCGATTGCCCGCTGCGCGACTCAGGGGAAGGGACTGGCTGTAATACTCTAGCGATTTCTGTTTTTCTCCCAATTCTGAGTAGGCAGCCCCGATGTAGTAAAGGGTGATAGCTTCCCCAGCGCGATCGCCCACTTCTCGATACAGCTTCAATGCTTCTTCATATTTGGTGAGCGCACTTTTTTTCCCTTCTACAGTTCCTTGCTGGTAGAGTTGTACTCCCTCTTTCAAGGCTTTTGCCGCAGCGTCGGTGCTGCTATTTTGTACCGTTTGTGCGGGTTGTACCGGGGGGGCTGCAATGGCTGCGGTTGGACTTAATTGAAGGGCGATGGCGATCGACATTCCAGCGAAAACTAATTGAGTGCGATCGAACATCAGCAAGCCCTTCTACTAAGATACTTTCTTCAATTTTACTCATGCGTTCTGAAGCGTCAAGGTGAGAAAAGATGAAAGATATCGTTACTTTTCTGGTGCTTTTTCGAGTCTGATATTGATTTATAGCGGTTTTTTACTACTAATTAGCCTTCCAATATAGTGGACGCTGTTGAGTTTGGGTTGGGGGAACTGCCCAAGCAAGAAATTGCTAAACTGACCTTGTAGTGCGATCGAGCTTTTGCATAAAATGACCAACAGCCTAACTACCCCCGAACCCGCAAACACCCACTGGGATTGCCCCGAATGCGGCGGCACCGGTACCCTCAGCCCAGAAATTTGCCCTGTTTGTCTCGGAGCAAAATACATCGATCTCGCTACAATAACGAACTGGATGCTCGATTTTATGGAATCTCGCGGCTGCAATCAAGCTGAGATCGATCGATTGCGAACCGAAAGCCCAGACCCCCTAACATTAACTTTTTGCCTCGAACTTTGTATCGCCCTCAAATAAACAAAAACAAAAAATCTCTCTTCTCTTCTCTTCTCTTCTCTTCTTTTGCGCCCTAGCGCTTACGCGCGGCTTCGCCTAACGCGCCTTCGCGGTTCAATAGACCTCTTGCGAAAGTCTTAGGAGATCGCTAGTTTGTCTTCCAAGAAAGTTCATAATTATAAATACCAG
>NZ_JAUBQW010000105.1:0-22270 GCF_036701485.1 Microcoleus sp. Pol11C3
TCACCTGACCGAAGCAGATAGACTTTTTCATCGTCTTCCACCAGACTACTCTTAACATACAAGGGACACGGCATTGCCCTGTCCTTTTCCCGTAGCTCATTTAAGGGTTTTTCTTGGAGGCAGGAGAGGGAGATTCTTGATCTCTGGGAGCAGCTTTTTCGGGATTAGCCGAAGGCTTCGGACTGGCAATTGCTGGGGCAACTGACGGCTTTGAATTCGCGGTTGGGGATGCCGATGATTTCCGAGAACCAGGGGCTGTTAGCGGTGCAGCAGGGGCTGTTTTAGCGCCTAAAATACTGGCGTCTCCGGTGTAGAAGATGCCGGCGATGCAAGCGCTCATCAGGGTCGCTAAAGTCCCGACAAATAATGCTTTCCAACCGAGTTCGGAAATGTCTTTGCGGCGGGAGGGAATTAGGGCGATCGTGCCGCCGACAAATATGCCGACGGAGGCAATGTGGGCGAAGCCGGAAAGGGCGTAACTGACAATTAAAACTGTACGATCGCTCACCAGTCCTTTCGCCGCCGCTTCTGCTAAACTTTGATAAGCCGGAATCTCCGTTTCTAAAAGCCGCCGTCCGATGATGACTGATGCTATCCAAGAATCCTCAAGGGGAACTCCGGTTAACAAGGTTAGCGGGTAAAACAAGACTCCTTGAATGTTTTGCAGGGTTACGAAACTAAAGATTGTGCCGATCATCTGTAAAATAATATTATCTGAATTTTCCAAGCTGGCCAACGCTCCAAAAGCTTGATTTACCAAGGAAACCAAGCCCAAAATTAAAATCAGAACAGCGGCGATGGCGACTGCCATTTTCACCCCGTCCAAGGCGCCGATTATCGCTGCATCCAAAGGGCTGACTCGTTCGATTGGTGATCCCCCTACAGTCTCTTGTTTAAAAATTTGCCCGTCATGTTCGGCAATTTCTTCGCCCACAAATTCTTTGCGTTTGGGCTTCGGGTATTCCCTGGGAATGCCCCCCATTGTCAGCGGCACTTCGGTTTCCGGTACTAAGAGTTTGGAGAGGACAAAACAAGCGGGAATGGCGATAATTGATGCTGAAACTAAATGCCCTAAAATATTTGGAAAAACTGGCTTCATCAAACTGACATAAATTGCTAAAGTTGAAGAAGCTGCCGTCCCAAAACAGCAAGATAGGATGGCACAAAGTTCGGAACGAGTCATTTTTGGCAAATAAGGCTTGATGACAATTGCGGCTTCAATTCCTAGGAAAATATTGGCGGCGCCGCTAAGTGCTTCCGCGCCGCTCAACCGCATTGTCAGATAAAATATTTTGGTAAAAAATTCGGTGACAATTTGAATCACGCCGATGTTATCAAGCAAGGCTATCAGACCTGAAAAAAAGATTACTGTCGGTAAAGCTCGAAAGGCAAAAATATATCCTAAATTAACTGGCGGATCTTTACCAGGTATTGGTACAACATTGCTCCCGAAGACAAACCTCGCTCCAGTGTCAGCAGCGGTGAATACTCCATCCAGTAAGCTACTAAACCACTCTAGGGCGATGCGAGTTGGGGGGAACAGGAATACTAAAAATCCTAAGACTAATTGCAGACCAATGCCCCAGATGATGACGCGCCAAGGAATATACTTGGACTGTCGGTTTTCTGAAAAAATCCAGGCGATCGCACATAAGCCAAAGATGCCCAGAAATGAGATAAAGTTGTAGATAGACATGAGCCTAGTCCTTGAAATAGCTGAGAATGCCGATCGACAGCTTGCACCACATCAGTTATACTATTCATCTGACGGCAAATGCTAAAAAAAATAAGGGGCAGATAAATTACGCACTCAACAGCGTACTTATGTCATTGCTTAGGTGATTCCGAACTCTGCGGATCTTTAGCAACCCTTGATTTGCCGTAATTACCAGCAGTTTAGATAGAAACTCTAACACATGGAAGCTTTTGCTCCACATCCTCCTGAATGGACTGCGACGGCGGTTCACGCTAATGAGTTTTGCTGTCCCAAGTGCCGCGCTAGCTGCACGGATGCGGCTGAGGTATGGATTAATCGCCGATCGCCAGTATACACCGAGTTCAACCGCCGCAAGTGGCAAGAATTTTATCGCTGCCAGTGTGGCGGTGTGTGGTGGGCTTGGAGTAACGATAGGCCTCCTTCTGAACTTGTGCGTCGTGATCAGAGTTCGGATGACGGCCCGGATGACGGCCCGGATGATGATTTTTAGAACGGTGACAGAATTTTCGCTTTTCGCTTTTCGATTTTATTTAAAATTAGGCTAAGGTGCGCCGAGGCGCACCCTAAATTTAGATATATTAGCGCCAGTTATCAACTAATTCATCACGTCAAGTATTCCCTTGACTACGCCTTCCATGACTCTTTCAATTAAGCTCAATTCATTTTCGCCGATCGACTCATTTAACAGCATGGACTGAATTCGCTGTCTGTCATCGCGAGTCAGTTCGCCTGACGAAAATATCTGCTCTACTATTTGTTCAGTTAGAAATGAGAAAGCTGGAGTTTGCATGGTTGGTCTCTAAAAGCATCAATATTTTGTTTTTAACTTTATTAGAGGAGCCAGTTATGGTGTGGATTTTTGCTATCCCACCCAATCAGTGCTCCAATCATAAAACTCTGGGGGGATTTTGTCAATACACTGGTTACAGATCAATACAAAATTTGCGTTAAATTTCCGACATTCTGGCAACGGGTGGTTTTGGAGTGCGATCGAACACCGGCGGTGGCGGTGTTCGATCGACCTTTTTAAGTTTATTGGCACTTGGGCGGAACATTACAGCTCAAAAAAAATCAAAACGAGAAGAGATTAAAATTGGTAATGGAGAATTAGCTTTTGTGAATTCCCTCTTCCTTCCGGCTAAGACTAATGACTAATGACTAATGACTAATGACTAAGAACTAATGACTAATGGCTTCCTCCAATGACCTATTTTCGTTCTGCTCTAATTTTGACATTAGGTTTTGGGCTGCTACCGCTAGCAGTGCGATCGCAACCAGTAGTTCCTGCTACTGACGGCACGAATACTCTTGTTAAGTCCGAGCAAAATCGCACAGACATTAGCGGCGGGCAACTGTCAGGAAACGGGGCAAATCTGTTTCACAGCTTCAGCCAATTTAATCTCAGCCAAGGTCAAATTGCTAATTTTCTAACTAATCCAAATATTCAAAACATTTTAGGGCGGATTTCCGGCGACAATGTTTCCATAATTAATGGTCTGATTTCTGTAAGCGGCGGCAACTCGAATTTATTCTTAATGAATCCGGCCGGAATTGTCTTCGGTCAAAATGCTAGATTAAACGTGCCGGGGTCTTTTTTCGCAACAACGGCTACAGGTATTGGTTTCGGCGATCGCTGGTTCAATTCTGCCGGAATTAATGATTACAAAGCTTTACTGGGAAATCCTAATCAATTTAATTTTAATAACTCACAAGTCGGTGCAATTGTCAATGCGGGAAACTTGGTAGTTGGCAGCGGGCAAAGTTTAACTTTGCTCGGCGGCACCGTTATTAATACAGGAGAATTATCCGCTCCCAACGGTCAAATTACTGTGGCTGCTGTTCCGGGACAAAATGCAGTCCGTATCAGTCAAGTTGGCAATTTATTGAGTTTAGAGATTACTCCGTCTTGGCAGGCAGAAAAATCGGCGATCGCCCCGGTTTCTTTGCCTCAGTTGCTAACGGGCCCCGGCGTAGCGTCAGCCACAGGTTTAACGAGTAACGAACAAGGTCAATTGGTACTGACTGGCGGCCAAACAGTGGCGATAAATGGGGGAAGTGCGATCGTCTCGGGTTCTGTAAATGTATTTGGCCCTTCTGGGAATGCTGGCGGCACAGTCAATATTTTAGGCGAAAAAGTCGGACTCTTCGGCGCAAATATCAATGCTTCCGGGACTGACGGCGGAGGTACGGTGCGCGTCGGAGGCGGTTGGCGGGGGATGGAACCAGTGCCAAATGCTCAGGTAACTTATGTTAGTCCTGATTCTACGATCGCAGCAAACGCGATCGACCGTGGTAATGGCGGCACTGCGGTAATTTGGTCAGACCATACAACTCGCTTCTTCGGCAATATTAGTGCTCGCGGGGGCATCGCCGCAGGTAACGGCGGAAGAGTAGAAGTTTCGGGCAAAAATGCTTTAACTTTCCAAGGAGAGGTCGATACCCGCGCGACTAACGGTGCGATCGGCAATTTGTTCCTCGATCCGGCAAATATTACGATCGTCAGCGGTAACGGCGACACTAGCGGGGGTTCGACTGGTGGCGGACTCGAAGTGGCACCAGAACCCAACGAAACATCGATCTCAGAAGTGCAGTTGGAACAGATGGCGGCCGGCAGCAACGTGGTTCTAGATACCCCGGGCTACATCACCCTCCAAGACTTGCCCGATAACAAACTTTCGCTGCAAGCGAGAACCGGAGACACCGTAACATTTAGAGCGGGCGGAGTGTTTTTTGTCAATGATCCCAAGGACTCAATCGAGACTCAAGGTGGCAACATCAACTTTTTTGCCAGCAGCATCTCTCTGGGTGGACTCAATGCTAATGGCGGCAATATCGCTATCACTGCTAACGGCATTGACTTCAGAGGCGGCAGCAATTCTGTCAGCAGTGCGGGGGGAACAATTCGCTTGCAACCCAACGATAACCGAGCAATTCGGATCGGTGGCACTGGCGATATTTTGGGCATTTTGGACTTGACGGCAACGGATATCGGCGCTTTGGCAGGGGATTTGGGTTCGATCGCGATCGGGCGCGAAAACAGCAGCTCGATCGCGATCGTCGCACCCATTACCTTCAACAGCCCGCTGACACTTCAAGGCAGCTCGATCGCGATCAACAATCGCCTGAGTACAAGCGGCAGCGCTAGCTTGACTCTCGACGCGCCTCAAACCGATCTCGGCGCCAACATTACGACATCCGGCGGCAATCTCACTTTTACAGGAAACGCATCCCTCAATGCTGACGTGGCTTTGAGCACTCAAGCTACCGGCAACATTCTGTTTTCCGGTAGCCTAGACGGATCTCGCGCCCTGAGACTCGACGCTCAGCGAGTGCGGTTCGGCGCTACAGTCGGTCAAGCTGTACCGCTGGCGAGTTTGAGTGTCAACGCCCGCAGTACCGAGGTTTCGGGCAATATTGCGACATCTGGAGACATGACTTTCAACAGTGCCGTCACAGTCGATCGCACCGCCACCCTAGCCGCTACTACCGGCAATATCGCTTTTGCCAATACCCTCGACAGCACGCCGGGCCGAGCAAATAATTTGACGCTGCGCGCTGGCGGCAACATTACTTTTGACGGCAGAGTCGGTCAAACTCAGAGGTTGGGCCTGCTCTCGGCTGACGCTGCTAGCGTGACGGCTGCTTCCACAATTGCAGCGCGCAGTTTGAGCGTTAACACCCGAGATTCCGCTACCTTCGGGGGGGACAGCACCGCCACTTTGGGAGCCAATATCAAGGCAGCAAATGTCCTCTTAGAGGGTAATTTAAGGACGGATGGCGGCAGCGTGAATCTGCAAGGAAGTGGCAAGGTTCGGACTGGTAATATTACCTCGAACGGTGGGAGCATTCGGGTTGAGGGGAATACTGTTGCTGCGGGTGCGATCGACTCGTCGTCAGTGTCGGGAACTGGAGGCGCGATCGCTCTCAAAAGCAATGCTGGGCCTTTAACTGCGGGAGCTTTGAACGCTTCGGGGGCGATCGGCGGAAATATTGCTGTCAACTCTTCAGCGGGCATTTCGGCTCTCGATCTCAACTCCAGCAGCACTTCAAACAGCAACGGCGGAAGCGTTTCCCTGAGCGCGATTGATAACATTCAGTTGGGCTTTATCAATGCTCAAGGTGGCCCTGGTGGTAGTGGTGGCAGCGTTGATGTGACCACCCTCGGTTTGTTTGGCTCGAACAATGTTTTCAACGATATATCGGGCAATTCTTCCAGTATTTCTACTGCTGGAGGTGCGGGGGCGGGGGCAGTCGCAATTCGCCACGGAGGCGCTCTCGATCGACCGTTTGTAGTTGGCGGCGCGATCGACAATGGAACCAAGGGAAGCATTAATGCTGGCGCGGGAAACGCCATTTTGCCCACTTTTTCTTTTGGACAAACTTACACCCAAGGAAGTTTACCAAATCAGATTTCCCTAATTACACCCGGCCCGCCCTCTACTCCTACACCAATTCCCGACCCAATTCCCGCACCAATTCCCGACCCAATTCCCGCACCAATTCCCGCACCAATTCCCGAACCGCTTGTAGTGCCAGTAGCCCCCGTAAATCCTGATCCGGCGCTGTCACTTCCTGCATCTTTGCAAGTAGAATTGCGATCGCAAGGTCGATACAAAACTCCCGAAATTAGCCAGGATATTTTCGCTCCTTCTCGCAGGCTAGATTCGGCCGGTTCGGGAGTTTTAGCATTTGAGGAAATCTTTACTCGCGAGTACGAAAAATATCTGGACTTGCCCGCCAGAAGACCGATTAGTAATATGTCGGTAATTTACGAAAATCTTCGCAAAAATGAACAAATTACCGGGATAAAATCTGCCATTATTTATATGAATTGGGTCAGCCGAGCGGATGCAGGTGCCGCCAAAGAAAATGGTTCGGTGCTGGTAGCCAGTCAGGATTTATCTAATCTACTGCCTGTGAGAAAAAACCTCGCATCCCAGCCTCCTCATCCGTTAGAAGATAAGTTGACCCAGAGGCTGCAGCCGGATGGCAAAGAAGTTTCCGATGTTCCTAATGGGGAGCTTTTAGAATTAGTGTTAGTAACAGCTAACGCTCAACCGCAGCGCGTTTTAATTCCGGCGACAACGCGCTGGCAGGTGTTGCAACTAGCCGACGCCCTGCAAAGCGAAATAACTAATCCCCGAAAGAGAGGCAGCCTTAGTTATTTGGATACGGCGCAAAAACTTTATCGGTGGTTAATTGCGCCAGTTGCTGCTGAATTGACAGCTTTAAAGATTGACAATTTAATTGTAATTCCGGCAGCAGGTTTGCGAAGCGTGCCGTTTGCGGCCCTTCACGACGGCAAAGGCTTTTTAGTTGAGAAATACAGCATTAGCGTGATGCCGAGTCTGAGTTTAACTGATATCGCCTACGACAATATTGCGGATGATGAAATTTTGGCAATGGGGGCGTCGGTATTTGAAGATAAAGCGCCATTACCAGCGGTACCGGTGGAGTTAGAGTCGATCGCGCCGCCCGATCGCGGAAAATCATTTTTGAATCAAGATTTTACTCTCAGAAATTTGCAAGATCAGCGGGCAAATCGACCTTTTGGCATCATTCACTTAGCAACTCACAGCGAATTCCAGCCCGGTGAACCAAAAAATTCTTATATTCAGTTGTGGGATACTAAATTACGCCTCGATCAAATGCGACAGTTGCGGTGGAATGAACCGCCAGTGCATCTGTTAGTTTTAAGCGCGTGCAGTACCGCTTTGGGCGACGAAGAGGCGGAATTGGGGTTTGCGGGTTTGGCGGTAGCTAGCGGTGCTAAATCGGCTTTGGCGAGTTTGTGGGAAGTCAGCGATGAGGGGACTTTGGGGCTGATGACGGAGTTTTACCGGCAGTTGCGGGCCCCCAGACGCGGTGGCAATTTGATGATTAAAGCGGAGGCTTTGCGGCGCGCGCAATTGGAGATGTTGCAGGGGCGTGTGCGGATTCAAGACGGGATGCTGCGAGTCGAAGGGCTTTCTATGAGTCTAAATTTGCCTCCGGAAATTGCGGCGCGGGGCGATCGACTGCTTTCGCATCCTTATTATTGGGCCGCCTTTACAATGATTGGCAATCCTTGGTAGTGAAGATGTGGAATGAAAAAGGAAAAAGAGGCGTTGCTGAATCAGGGTAAACTGTCGCGCATTTAAAGTGCATATTCGAGGCGGGCGGGACACCCAACCCTACTCCCCACTCGTTGTTTGATGGTTTTTTGACATACAATTTAAATGCCGCAACAGCTTATCATATCAATTCCGGTAGCATCGGAATAGTAAAATCCAGTCAACAGCGATGCCCTGAGCGAAGCCGAAGGGTCAACAATCACGGATAGTGCAACCGGACTTGATCTAATTCATCTGCGTTAATCCGTGTGAACCTGCCCTCATCTGCGGTAAAAAAAAGAGAATTTCTCAGGCCGCAGATGACAAGGGAGTGACGCTGATTCACGCAGATTTGCAGCTTAGCTAGAAATTGGAGTTAGGAGCCAGGAGGAAAGAGTCAGAAGGAAGAAAGAAGGAGCCAGAAGAAGTGTTTTTACAAATATGAGATGCTCCCTGCAAGGATTGCTATATGGGGTGATGTGCACTCGCTTTCATTACATGGTAATATCAATTCCGGCTGCACCGGAATGATATTAAATCCGCGCTTCATCGTCGGGCGTAAAGTCGAATCAAGCTTCCAACAAATAATTCGCGCAATTTTCATTTTTTTGACTCACACTCAACAGTCAACAATGATAAGGAGTGCAACCGGAATCGATATAATTCCCCCTATTTATACTCTAATTATGCAACACATCTCCTAGGAAGACTAACGCCGATCGCACTTCACTCTGTTTTGCCGGATTTTGCAGGAAACAGTGGAGCGATCGCACTAGCGATCGCACTTCACTCTGTTTCCTGCATCTTTATCCGTACTTTATTAAGAAATGTAAATAAAAAATAACTTTTCTTTTAAAGCTTAAGTTTTTCTTAATTTTTAGGGTATTTATGTATTAGAAGATACATGAACTTAATAAATTGACACTTCGTAAACATAAGTATTAATACTTAAAAGAGGCTGCAATAATGATTAACTTAGCTGGCTACGAGATTACTAACCAAATCCATGAAAGTAATAATTCTTTAGTTTACCGGGGACTGAGAAAGCAAGACAACCAACGGGTAATTCTCAAATTTCTCAAACAAGATTATCCGATGCCAGCTTCGTTAGTCAGATACAAGCAGGAATACGAAATTACACACAATCTTAACCTAGAAAGTGTGCCTAAAACCTACAGATTAGAAAGATACCATAACAGTTTGGCTATTATTTTCGAGGATAATGGTGGAGAATCATTAAAGCTCTTGTTGGCTTCTCACCAACTTACATTAGAAGAGTTTTTCTTAACAGCTATTAAAATAACCCGAGCTTTAGGTCAAATTCATCAACATAAAATTATTCATAAAGATATCAATCCCAGCAATATTATTATTAACTCAACCACAGGGCTAGTTCAAATTATAGATTTTGGTATCTCTACTGTTTTAAAGCGCGAAAATCCTACCCTTAAAAGTCCTAATGTTTTAGAAGGCACTCTGAGCTATATATCGCCGGAACAAACAGGCAGAATGAACCGATCGATAGACTATCGCACTGATTTTTACTCATTAGGAGTCACTTTTTACGAAATGCTAACGGGGCAATTGCCCTGGGATTACAGCGATGCAATGGAATTAATCCACTGTCACATTGCCAAACAAGCAGTACCGCCCCATCAAATCAATCTAGCAATTCCTAAAGCTGTTTCTAATATTGTGATGAAGCTATTAGCGAAAACCGCAGAAGCCAGATATCAAAGCCCTTGGGGAATTATCGCTGACTTAGAAGAATGCCTAGAAAAATTAAAAACTACCGGAGGGATTGCAGATTTTGCGATCGCCCAAAAAGATATTACAGATAAGTTTCAAATCCCTCAAAAACTCTACGGCAGAGAAACAGAAGTTGAAACCTTATTAGGAGCCTTTGAGCGAGTCAGCAGGGGCAGCACCGAAATGATGCTAGTATCCGGTTACTCTGGCATTGGTAAATCCGCCTTAGTACAAGAAGTTTATAAACCAATTACTAAAGCCAGAGGTTATTTCATTGCCGGAAAATTCGACCAATTTCAACGAAATATCCCTTACGCGGCAGTTGTCAAAGCCTTTCAATCATTAGTCAAGCAACTCTTAACTGAAAGCGAAAATCAACTCAATACCTGGCAAGAAAAAATATTAGCTGCTGTGGGCGCTAATAGTCAAATTATTGTAGATGTCATTCCTGAAGTAGAATTAATCATTGGCAAACAGCCGCTCGTACAAGAATTAGGCGCTACAGAAGCACAAAACCGCTTTAATTTAGTATTTCAAAAATTCATCCGCGTGTTTTGTTCATTTGACTATCCCTTAGTCATCTTTCTCGACGATTTACAATGGGCTGATTCCGCTACATTGAAATTGCTACAAGTAATGATGGCAGATGAGCAAACGAAATATCTATTTCTAATTGGTGCTTATCGAGACAACGAAGTTAACCCATCTCATCCTTTAATGATGACCTTGGATGAGATGCAAAATCAAGGTGCAAGAATCGAGCGAATTACTTTAGCTCCCTTACACCTTCAGCAGATAGGTAACTTAATTGCTGATACCGTTCGGAAAGACACAAATTCCGCGCTCCCCCTAGCAGATTTAGTGCTCAATAAAACTCAAGGCAATCCTTTTTTTGTCAATCAGTTTCTCAAAACTCTCTATCAAGAAAACCTGCTGAAATTCAATTTTCAACAAAGAAACTGGGATTGGAATATTTCAGAAATAGAATCAGTAGGTATTACTGATAACGTCATTGAATTGATGCTGGGCAAAATGAAAAAACTGCCCCTATCAACTCAGCAAGTTTTGCGTTTGGCTGCTTGCGTGGGTAATAGTTTTGACTTAAACACTCTTTCAATTATTAATGAAAAATCTTGGGGCGCTACATTTCAAGAACTCTTGCCAGCCATCCAAGATGGATTAATTCTAACTACTTCTGAGTTAGGCGCTACCGAATCAGAAATAATTAATTCAGACCTGGTAATTACTACTTATAAATTTTTGCATGACCGCGTGCAGCAGTCAGGTTACGCTTTGATTGACTCAAAGCTGCAAACAGCAATTCACCTACAAATTGGTCGCCTGTTACTGGCAAATATTTCTCCTGAGCGACGAGCCGAAAGACTTTTTGAAATTGCCGATCATTTAAATTCTGGGCGAAATTTAATTATTGATGCTCACGAGAAAACTGAACTAGCTATTTTAAATTTAACAGCCGGTCGCAAAGCCAAAGATGCCACGGCTTATGCTGCTGCCAGAGACTACTTAAAAATCGGTCGAGAAATTTTACCGGGCGATATTTGGCAAGAATCCTACGAACTAGCTTTTACCTTTCATAAGGAGCTGGCAGAGGCCGAATATTTAAACGGCAATTTTGAAGAATCAGAAGCTTTAATACAACTGGCATTTGCCCGGGCAAAATCTGATCTAGAAAAAGCCGAAATTTACAACATTTTGATCGTGCAGTACACTCTGCTGAGTAAATATGAAGAAGCTGTTCAATCTGGCTTAAAAGCCCTTCAATTGCTGGGCATAGACTTGGCTGAAGATAATTTAAACGCGGCGGTTAATGCGGAAATGGCGGCAGCTAAAGCCAACTTGGCAAACCAAGAAATTGCTTCATTAATTCATGCAGAAAAGATGAAAGATCCGGCACAACAAATGGCCATGAAATTATTGGGAAACATGGGGCCGCTAACGTTTTTTTCATCTCAAGAGCTGTGGAAGTTGACTGTGATCAAAGCGATTAATCTTTCTCTCAAGTACGGTTTTGTAGCGGGAGGGTCTTACTGCTATTCATGTTATGGAATTATCCTAAATTCAATTTTAGGGGATTACCAATCGGCTTATGAGTTTGGCAAACTGGCTCTGACTCTCAGCGAAAATTCAAATAACTTGTCTCAAAACTGCCAAGATAGTGTGATATTTGCCAATTACTTAAACTGCTGGGTGAGACCGCTCAAAACCACGGCTGAAATTAATAACGAAGGTTACAAAGTTGGCTTGCAATCGGGCAATTTGCAATGGACTGGTTATAACCGGATGTTTCAAACCATTACCTATTTCTTCCAGGGCATGAATTTGAATAACCTCTTGGAAGATATTGGCAAGTCGCTTCATTTTTGCGAGCAAACTAAAAATCACTGGGCAATTGATATTATTATTGCTAATAAGATAGCGATTTTAAATTTGATGGGCGAAGAGGATGAAGTTAGCGAAAAACAGCATTTAGAAAATTTTCACAGCCGTAAAAGTATGGCAGCGCTATGCGAGTTTTATGTTTTAAAAGCACAGACTTTATATCTTTACGAACAGTATAGTGAGGCCCTAGAAGCATCGGATCGCGCGGCAGAACTGCTCGATTATTTGATGGGTCATATTTCTAGTGCTCACCATCATTTTTACCGTTGTCTAATCTTAACTGCTCTGTATTCAGACGTTTCTGAATCGGAGCGAAAAGATTACTGGGAGCAATTAGAAGCTAATCAGAAACAAATCAAAATTTGGGCGGACAACTGCTCGGAAAGTTTTGCACATAAATTCTCGCTAGTGGCGGCAGAAATGGCGAGAATTTCAGGTCGAGATTTGGAGGCGATGGATTTGTACGATCGCGCGATAGCCCAGGCCAGAGAGCATGATTTTATTCAGAATGAAGCGCTGGCGGCGGAACTGGCTGCTAAGTTCTGGTTGGCGAAAGACAAAGAAGAATTTGCCCAAATCTACTTGACTAAAGCTCACTATGGCTACCAATACTGGGGTGCTAAACGTAAAGTGGAGAGTTTGGAGAAAAAATATCCCCAATTAATCGCGAGAACTTCAGGGAAGACAACCACTCAAACAAAAGTTAACCGAACAACGATTAACGCTACTACTACTAGCAGCAATTTGGGAGATACGTTAGATTTAACTACTGTGATGAAAGCTTCGCAAGCGATTTCGGGTGAAATAGTTTTGAGTAGGCTGCTGGAAAGATTTATGAAAATTGCGATCGAAAATGCTGGCGCCCAAAAAGGCTTTTTGATTTTAGAAAAATCGGGAAACTGGGCGATTGAGGCGGAAGGTTCGGTGAAGGAGGATGAAGTTAGTGTGCTGCGATCGCTTCCTCTCAATTCAACAGCAGCTTCTGGGGGAACTCCTTTGCTGGCAAGTGCGATCGCCAATTATGTGATTCGTACCCAGGAAAATGTGTTGTTAAATAATGCCACTCTAGAAGGACAATTTACTCGCGATCCTTATATTACAGCTACTCAACCGAAGTCTATTCTTTGTACTCCTCTGCTACACCAAGGTAAGCTGACTGGCCTTCTTTATTTGGAAAATAATTTGACTGAGGGGGCTTTTACTACCGATCGCCTAGAATTGTTAAAACTGTTATCTGCCCAAATTGCTATTTCTATTGAGAATGCTCAACTTTACAAAAATTTACAGGAGTTTAATCAAAACTTAGAGCAATTAGTGAGCGATCGTACTCAACAATTATCGAACACCCTAGAGGCTTTAAAAGCCACCCAAACTCAGCTAGTCGAATCTGAAAAAATGGCATCTCTGGGAGGATTAGTTGCTGGTGTTGCCCATGAAATTAATACTCCTATCGGAGTGGGTGTCACTGTTGCTTCAGCTTTAGCAGAAAATACCACCGAATTTGTATCTATTTATAAAAGTGGGAAAATGAAGCGCTCGGATTTAGAAGAGTTTGTCGATATTGCTAGTCAAAGCAGTAAGGCACTTCTAATTAACCTAGATCGGGCGGCAGCATTGATTCAAAGCTTTAAGCAAGTAGCAGTCGATCGCTCTAGCGAAGAACGACGTACTTTCCAGATCAGACCTTATCTTGATGAAATTTTATTACAATTAAAACCAAAGTTGAAAAATAGCCAACATTCGCTTAAAATTAAGGGAGATGGCAAAATTGCTATAGATTCTTATCCAGGAGCCTTGTCCCAAGTGGTGACAAACTTGCTAATTAATTCTCTGATTCATGCCTACGAACCAGGGATTTCTGGGGAACTAATCTTTGCTTGGGAGCAAGAAGGTAATCGGTTAAGGTTTGAATACACCGATGAAGGTAAAGGTATTCCCCCAGAAAACTTAAGTAAAATTTTTGAGCCATTCTTTACCACTAAGCGTGGTCAAGGTGGCAGTGGGTTAGGGTTACATATTGTCTACAATTTAGTCACCCAAAAACTCAAAGGTGAAATTGAATGTCTAAGTGAGGTGGGAAGAGGAACCAAGTTTATTATTAAATTACCCCTGCAAATTGATTCACAAATGTAGATATCCACTGCCGATTTACTGCCCAAGATAACTAAGTCATTCCAGCTCATTAAAAGTCAAATACAGATGACTGAAACGGTTGCTGTCTAACTCTTCTCCCTTCTGCCTTTTTCTTAACAGGTTTTCTAACTTCAAACCTAAACATTAGTAAAAAATAAAGGTGTACAGCAATGAAAAGTGATTTTGACGATTTCTTAACTCAACCATCTGCAGAAACAGTATACTTTGCCGAAGTAATCGACTCGGATGACGAGATATTGTTTGCAGATGAAACCACAGAAGAAAAGCTGACTGAAAGTTGGAAAATTTTAGTTGTAGATGACGAGGATCAAGTTCACACTGCTACCGAAATTTCGTTAAGGAAGTTTGTCTTTGAAAATAAATCTTTAACTTTCATTAATGCTTACTCCGCTCGTGAAGCTAAACAGCTAATCCAAGAAAATCCTGATGTTGCCATCATCTTACTTGATGTAATTATGGAAACAGATGATGCTGGCTTAAACTTTGTTAAATATGTCCGAGAATTTTTAGGCAACCAGTTAGTGCGAATTATTTTACGCACGGGTCAACCCGGACAAGTACCTGAAAAAAGCATTATTATCAATTACGATATTAATGACTATAAAACTAAAACTGAATTAACGACATCAAAGCTATACACTACGATGCTAACAGCTTTGAGAAGTTTTTCTCTAAGTCATAAATTGCAGTCGGAAATAGAGCGGCGCGAACAAGTAGAGAAAGCACTCCGTATCAGTCAAGAAAAAGAACACCAAAAATCTCTTGCCTTAGAACATTTTGTCAAAGAACTGCAAGAAACACAACTCCAGTTAGTTCAAAGTGAAAAAATGTCTAGTCTCGGTCAATTAGTTGCAGGTGTCGCTCATGAAATCAACAATCCGGTTAACTTTATTTACGGCAATCTCTCCCACGCCAACGACTATATTAAAGAACTCATTAATATGTTGAATCTTTACCAAAGGTATTACCCGCAACCCGAAGCAGAAATTGTCCATGAAATAGAAGATGCAGAGTTACCATTTATCATAGATGATTTACCAAAATTGCTTTCTTCCATGCAGTTAGGGATCGAACGCATTCGCAATATTGTTCACTCTCTACGCAATTTTTCGCGGTTGGATGAAACTGAAATTAAATCAGTAGATATCCACGAAGGCATTAATAGCACTTTGATGATCTTACAGCACCGACTAAAGGCTAAGTCTGATCGACCTGCTATTAATGTGATAAAAGACTATGGGGCATTGCCGCTTGTGAACTGTTATGCAGGTCAGCTTAATCAGGTGTTTATGAACCTTTTAGCGAATGCTATAGATGCTTTGGAAGAGCGAGCAAGTAGAGAAAATGGTACAGTTTTTCACCCCCAGATTTTGATTCATACTGAAGTTGTACCGGGGAATTCGCATGACAACATTAGCTCGGCTTCCCACATCCTGGTAACAATTTCTGATAATGGTGTGGGCATGACCGAGAAAGTTCGTGCTAAACTTTTCACTCCCTTTTTTACTACTAAGCCCATAGGAAAAGGTACAGGCATGGGATTGTCCATCAGCCGAAAAATTCTGATAGAAAAACACTGCGGTCAATTGGAGTGTATTTCTACGCCAGAGCAGGGAACGCAGTTTATTATTGATCTGCCGACTATCTGTAGAGCCACTAATATCCCGGCCGTAGCGAATGCCTAGAAAACTTATCTGACTGAATTGATTGCTCATATAGACATCCTTGCAGGAGTCGTAAACTTTTTACTTCACCCCAACCCTCCCCGAACCCGCGGGGAGGGAGTAAGAAATTCATAAATGATTTAGGATTGCTATATCTACAATTTGCTAATCTTCCGATTCCCTATCACAATCAAAGAAATTATTTTGCTTTTATGCGATCGCTGGCGTTGCTTAGTGATACCCTAATTCAGAAACGGCTTTTTGTATAGTAATGTAATGCAATGCAATGCAGGCGATCAACGCTTTTCGCTTTGCCGTAAGTGCCGCCCGATTTCTTGATGACATATGTGCCAAAAATACAGTGATAAATTCAGAAGAGCTAATAATTTAGTGCCATCTTCTAACATCGCGTGTACTCCTAGACTTTGAGACTCATAAATATCCTCAAACCGGGAGATCCCGAACAAGAGAAATGCTACGACTAATGGCAGGTAAGGAGTGGTTTTGATGTATCGCCAAAACTTAACTCCGTAAAGGAAAACAGCACTACCATAACACAAATAAATTAATTTCTTAGATATTCCCAACCGAGAAATAATCAAAGTCATCCGAAACCTGTCATCTAGGAAAAAGACTCCGAGTAGTAAAGCACTAAAAAATAAGAAGATCGCCGCTCGACTGCGCGGATTTTTCTGGCGCAACACTCCAAAAGTAAATGCACAAACTGCGACTGGCACGCACCAGAGGACTTCGGAAACTCCGGTGAGAATGCCTTCGTAAGGGAACCAGAAATTAAAAGGATCGCTAAACAGGCGTTCAACTGCGTCTCCCTTGTTGTTGAGTTTGGCGTATAGGCTCAGGCCGACCAACACCAGGACAGTCAGAGTGTTGAAAGCTGCTAAAAACGGGACACAAAAAAAGTTTTTTTTGAAAAATTCTAAAGAATTGGAAAACTTGGGAATTTTATCGAATAAAGGCAGATGCTTCATAAAAAATGTCTCTAAGCAATAGAGTTCGTTACTTATTCACCGGCAGCCAAACCACAAACGTAGTGCCGCGATCCGTTGGATATAATAAATTAGTTTCTGCAGAGGGCAACCATTCAGGATTGACTGGGGAAAATACTTCTATTTCTCCTTGCATTTGGCGGACTAAATCGCGGGCGATCGCCAAACCCAATCCTGTGCCGGGAATTTCTGTCTGCGCTTTTTCTCCCCGGTAGTGCCGCTCAAATAAATGCTCTAAATCCTGGGGGGGAATGCCGGAACCTGTGTCGCTGACGGCCACTGCTATGGCAGGCAATTGGCTGTATCCTGCCCGATCGCCATCGGCTGCTGTGTACCTTACTTTAATATAAATTTGGCGGCCGGCAGGGGTATATTTCAAAGCATTGTCAATTAAATTGCTCAAAACTTCGCGCAAAGCTCGATCGTTCGCTGAGACTGGTGGCAAATCCGCCTCCAGGTCGGCTACCAATTTCAGATTCTTTTCAGATGCGATCGCCTCGGCGGAAGTTAACAGCGGTTTTAAGACTTCTGTAACAAAACAGGATTCCTCCAAATTGGCCACAGGTGACAGCGACAGAGGAGAATGCCGGATTGATTCCACATTGGAGATTGCTTTTTCTGAAGTGCCCGATCGCAGTTTTAGATGTGCTTCGCCGGTGTCAACAGTTCGATCGAACTGACCGAGCAACTCTTGCAGGCGCTCGCTCTCTCGGACAATACTAAAAGCCACATTGCGGTTTTTGTCTTCCGGTACCAGCCGCCGCGCTAACAGCTTGCCAAAAGTTCGCAACGCTGTCAGCGGACTTTTGAACTGGTGCAGCAAATTGTGCATCGTGTCGTAAACCTGAGCCTGGATTTGCCGAGCCGAACCCAATTCCTGCTGCATCCACTGCGATCGCTGGTCTAAAATGCAGGCGAGGGCTAAGGTGCGAGCAATTTGTTGTATCTGAGCCTCTTCTGGCTCGTTCCAAGGCCTGTCTTGCCGACCGCTGACTAGGAGTCCCATTACAGATCCCTCGTGTATCAGAGGCGTCACAATTTGCCTGCGCTGCTGCCACAAATTCTCCGGGCCTTGGCACTGATAGGAACTCCGCTCATTAGCCGGAAGCGGTTCGGGCGCGATCACCCCCACCGTTGATTCTTCCACAGGAAGAACCGGCGGCGCCAGCAGCCGCGGCACGGGTTTCACTGTCGAACTTTCGGAAGATTGCAGCCTCAACCCCTGATTTTCTTCCGATTCGGCTGAGGTTTCTGGGTAAACCGCGATCGGCACCAACTTTGCTTCGCTGCCTTCTACCAACTCTTGTGTCAGGTATACCGCGCTGAATGTCGCGCCCAAACTGACGGCGATCGCCACCTGCGATCGGCAAAGCTTGACAAATTCTGAACTGGCTGGCATTAACATGAGCGCCACATTAAGATATCTAACGGAATTCTAAGTAAATTACAAATGATCGGTCACCGATTACTGATGAGATACTTCTAGATTTCAGGTTTCTTCCCTTTGATAGAAGGCAGCTATGTTGAAGGCATTGGGCTTTCATGAACCAAAATTGCCCCGCATCGCCGTCCGCGCAGTTTCCACCGATCCCCAAGCTTGGCTTTTGGCGGAACTTGTGGCCAGCCATACCACAACCGCTACACTTTTGTCGATCGGCACGAATGTTAAGATTATGTCGATATATTAAAAACAGTTGAAATTTTGAGCTATAACGGATATACTGACCTCGGATTTGGTAGCTATCATTACAACCTGTCTGCTCATACTGTCTGCTCACAGAGGAGGTAAAGAAATTGGCCAGGAGACGCAAACGCAAGAGTCGCCGCCGACAAGAAGGACGCAGAATTTTAGAGTGTGTGCCTCAATATAGCATCGAGAGCGGCGAAGATAAACCCGTAACAGCCGCTCGTAAGTTCATCCATGCTGAAGGCATTGCTCCCCCAGCTTTGCTGTTAGTCAAGCGTAACGAGCATACCACTGACAGATACTTCTGGGCTGAAAAAGGTTTATTTGGAGCCCAATACGTAGAAGAGAATCATTTCTTGTTTCCCAGCTTAAAGGTGATGTTGGAAGCTACCACAGAAAAAATTCCTGTGGTGTCAGCCAGTCGCGCATAGATCAAAATGTTTAGCTCAAAACATTGACAGCAATGTTTTTCTAACTCTTTTAACAAAAGCGCTAGAGTTCTCATTGTCTGGAGAGTGCCAACTGAAATTTCTGCGAAAAGTCCTTAAGAATTAGGGTATAAGGAGCCATCGCAACAGGCTTGATCGCAGCCCAAGGGCGATCGCCACAATTGGCACTTTCACGATAATGGTTTTTTTTTGACTGTGTTGTCAATCACACAAACAGCCAACGAAAAAGCCGCTCTTTAGTCATCGGTTTTTCAGATCGAAGTCTAAGTACGGCATCTAGCATATCAAAAAACGTTCCGCGCCCAACTTTTAATCGAGCGGTTTCAAATCTAAAGCTTTTTGCATGGCTGCTAGTTCATCGCGGTGAGCTCGGACAGTAACAAAGCTCTTGGTTTGGCTTCCAGACTCAGCAACTGATTCGAGTTTGAGGGAGACTTGCTCAGAGCGTCCAGCTTTTTTCCAGTAAAATACCCCCGCCAGCGGGGATAGCAGTACCAAAGCTAGGAAAATTTGGCCCTGCTGGGGAACTAGCATTCCCAAAACCAGTCCCAAGCACAGAGTGCCACCTGCACTTAGCATGGTTAGAAAAATAGTTAAAAACCAACTAGGCCGCACAAAACCTTCAAAAGTGACTTTATAGTTGGGAGCATCGACGGCTACAACTCGGTAAGCCCTAGAAGCAAAATACTCTTGTAGCTGGGTTAACAGTGACTCTTGGGCGCTCTCGGAAGCCAGCTTGATTTGTTCGATTCGAGCTTTGACTGAGGCCTTGATGAAGAAAAACAAGCCCACAGCCAGCAGCAGCGTGATTAAAAACGTTGAAGAAAGAACAGTAGTATCCATCGGTAGAAGTTTGTGTAATTGAAATTATCTACTATTACTTTACAGAAATTTACATACGAAAGCGATCGAGGACTTACGCAGACACTTTGTTATCCAAATTCGCAGAAAGCTTTGTAGCAAGGCGTTTTTCTCTCCATCACCCAATTCCCATATCTCCCCATCGTCGCTAATTCTCAAGTGACAATGCGTAAGTCCTGACGTAGTGTAGCTGCTTTAATCGCTGTGCGGCGGGCGATCGAGCAAAGCGAAGGCAAGGAAGGCAAATCGCTTTGCAAGTAGCGCCAGCATCTCCAGGGTTTAGGCATCCGATTCCAACTCGGCTAACCTGTGTGACCAGTTTCTAAGGCGTGGGAGCGACGCCCTGACGCGCCGTTTCCCTGACCAATGTACTCATGCCAGAGACGAGCGAGGTCTTGAGCTTGGTGCCGCCACTCAGCGAGGATTTGATACATCCGGCGGGGGCGGCCTCGTCCTTCTACTTTTTTCCAGTAACCTGTGATTACGCCTTCATCTTCGAGGAACTTCAGAGCGCTGTAGAGAACGGTATCAGAAAGTCGGTAGATGGGGAATTCCCTCTCTAGTTGGCCAATCAGTTCTGTACCGTAGGAATCTCCGCGCAATAACACGGAGAGAATGTAACACACCGCTAATTCCTTGTTTAGATAAACAGGAGGGGGGTCTTGAAAAAATTGATAGATATGTTCAAACTTCATCTGTCTTGTCCGCTGGAAACTCTCGTGATACCGTCAGGTTAACGGGAGAGGAAAGCGGGGCGGGGTGTGCCGCTTCCTAATGATTAAGTGGGACACCGGGGAAACAGAGGTGCAGTATTTCCCCAGTGAATGTAGATAGCCCCAAACGCTTGTCCTGCACTTCGGTAATGTTTGCCTGCGCCTTGGTTGAGCCGCACTGGCGTAACTAGCCCAATTTTGTTGCTCTTCCAATCTATCGCAGCGACTATTGTCAAGTGTGCGATCGCCTGCAAGAGTTGGCAGTTACTTTGGGAGTTAGTGTTTTAACTGAATTTGCCGTTGATGTTGGCGCTCTAGCTTGGCTTTAAACCGAACTCAGGCCTAACATAGCCCGCAGTGTAAAAGTTAGAAAGACAAAAGTCGCTACAATTGAACTAATCAGGGCGATCGCAGTTGCTGGTCGATCGAGCAGGGGTTTGAGTCGCTCGAACAGGAAAAAGAAAATTCCCAGACATATCGTAATGAAAAAGCGCGGGTAGCGAGAGACGTTATTAATAAAATCTTGCATGAGCTTGGTGGGGTAAAGTGTCACAGCTCGATCTTTGACTGGTAACACTTGTGAGCGAGTTAGACAATTTTGGCACAGCCAGAGCTAAATCTGCCGATCGGGCGATCGGGCATTTTTGCCGGCGAGGCTGACATATATAATTCTAACGAAAACTTTTCGCCGATCGATCGGGCACTGTCTGTTTAATGCCACGCCACCTCCGGTAAGAACTTCAGAAGTATTTCTATTGAGTTCTAGTTGTGATAAATATTATAGGGCCGTTATTTCTAGATAAATGTCTGCTTCCGCACCTTCTTTCGTCTTGCCACGTCCTTTTCTGAAATGGGCAGGAGGCAAAACTAGGTTGATTGGACAATATCAACCTTATTTTCCTGAAAAGTTCACAACTTACTACGAGCCTTTTTTGGGTGGCGGAGCTGTATTTTTTTACTTAGCACAGCAGCACCCTGGTTTGCAAGCTGTTTTAACAGATATTAATCCTGAGTTGATTAATGCTTATCGCTGTGTCAAGGATAAAGTTGAGGAAGTGATTATACTTTTAGAGGAGCATCAGTTAGAACATACCAAGGACAATAAAGATTATTATTACTGGGTGCGATCGCACTCCTACAAAACAGATACCGAAAAAGCAGCACGCCTGATTTACCTAAATAAAACTTGTTACAACGGCCTCTACAGAGAAAACTCAAAAGGTGAATTTAATGTTCCCATAGGTCGATACAAAAATCCTAACATTTGTCAAGCAGATTTACTGCGATCGGTGTCATCTTTACTCGCGCCCGCTCAAATAGAAGTCAGAAAATTCGAGGAAATTTTGGATTTTGCTACAAGCAGCGAAGACTTTGTTTATTTTGACCCGCCTTATTATCCAATCAGTGCCACCAGTAACTTTACGACTTACAGCCGGGATAATTTCAAAGAATCTGAACAGCTTAAACTGAGAGATATTTTGGTCGAACTTGCAGAACGCGGCGTAAAAGTTCTGCTGTCTAATTCTAACTGCGATTTCATCGAGAAAATATACAGCGATAGTCAAGTTTTTCAAAGACATCGTACCCCCCAACTCATTGAAATATCAGCATCTAGGGGAATTAATTCTAATAGTTACAAGCGCGGAAAAATCAAAGAATTATTAATACGTTCATTTTAAATCTTACTTAAGCAAAGTCTCTAATTAGGGCTTGCTGAATATATCGATCGCACTTGAGGTAGCCTGGGTTTTGAGCGCGCGATCGAGAATAAAGTGCA
>NZ_JAUBQW010000106.1:0-22178 GCF_036701485.1 Microcoleus sp. Pol11C3
AGATTTAACCACTCAAAAACATTAAACATTTTAGCACTTGATTAGATAAACTTATCACCACAAGTTCTGAAGAGCCGCCCAAATTAGAGAAAAATTATTAATTGCATTATTAATTATTAATCAATAAATAGCTAACTTTTTATAAATTGCCTATGCGACAGTAGGTTACTGGGTTCTTCAGGGTGAACCAGATAAAACAAAGATCTTTTCCGATGGAACAAGTCAAGGAAACTTTCGGAAACCCACCTCTTGGTATGAATAAAGGTTGCTAAAAATGGGAACACAATCAAAGTTCTAAAGGAGCAAGAGCGTTCAATAACTCTTTTAGGATAAATCGCAACAAAGATTGAGTTGCTAATATTAAGCCCAAGCGGGATTGGGCGAGTTTGGGCTGTTCTATTTTAACTTTCCCCCAAATTCGGCACTGGCTGTAAAAAATCTGAAATGCTTCGCTCAAACTATTGGCTAATTTGAAATAATTGATAGGTTTTTTGCGGTTCTTTACATCAAAAGTAGGATATAAATTGTCTAGCACTGTTAACAGTTGCGATATTAAACTGCGTTCTGCTGGATGCACTAACCGCAGTCGATCGCCATCGTCAATCCAAGGGATAGGATTTGGAGCCGCCAGCGACCAAATTTGTGGCGCTGTAGCGACATCCGGCTGCGCGATCGAAATTATCCGATCGCGGTGGGCCATTTGCAGCAGGGAACAGCAGCGCGCGTGGCTGTACTGAATGGGAAACAGTCGATCGGCTGACACAACAGGAGATAATATTCGAGATTCTGGAACTGGGAGGTTCGTTTGAGCTAAACGCTGCAACCAGACGGCTAAACCTGCATCAGTCAACTCCACCTCGATAATTCCCGCCGGCGCGACTTTAACGGCGAAATCTGGGTAGCACAGCGGTTGGAGAGATTCGGCTAACTGTGCCGCGATCGCCTGCGGTGCCTGCTGCCAAGTTTTAGCTAATTTGAGGGCGATCGCAGACACATACAGCACCCGCGCGCTATCTTTACTCCGATTTAACGGAAATATTGCACCATTCTCCATAAGCTTGTTATGGGCGGGCAGGAGGGGCACGCCACAATCACATTCACTTGTTGTGGAACAGGCATCTTGGGCGGGCAGGATGCCCACCCCACAATCAAATTCACTTGTTGTGGAACAGGCATCTTGCCTGTTCTTGAGAATGGTGCCACCTATGAGATTTAACGGAATTTCCTCTAGTTTTCGCTGCTGGGCGATCGCGCTTTGGAACTTGGAAAGCAAGAAACACTTCACTGTAACTTCCGGGCACTGCGAGATATTTGCTGTATCCATATCGGCTGATCCTACGGTAAGAGCAACGATCGACTGTTACCAGTTGCACTGTTCTTGTAAGTTAAACTGCTGATGCCAGAGATGGTCGATCGGCTCCCCCGGGCGGGGCTACATCGAATTAATGTGCTTTATAGCGATTTGTTTGCTAACTATACAATAATTTACGACAAATTTTTTGCAGGACTCTACCATTTCGATGTATTTTTTGCTACATTGAAGCTTTCGGTAAAACACAGAAAAGTCAGCATAGTTAAGAAGCGTGCAAGCTTGATCGGGGGTTGGTTGTCTCACTTTGTATCGCACTGCTGGCAAAAGCTGTTTTTCTCACTATTAAATATATCCCAGAGCCTCACTTATGCAATCAACTTCCACACCTCTAGAGACTATCGATCGACCTTTTATCACTTGGCAGCGAATTATCGACTGGGCCCAGGAACACTACCGTTGCCGGACTTTTAGCAAAGACGAGCGGATTCCCGCAAGACCCGGACTGCTGTATTTAGTCCAGAAAGGTTCTGTGCGGCTCGTAGGCAGCGCTCAAGTTAGCGCTGCCACGGCGAAGTCAAAATCCGCTGACAAAACTACAGAAGAAGCTTTTTTGGGCTTCGTCGGCGCCGGTCAGCCCTTTGAACTGGTTGCTCAGTCTCCGTTTACTCTCCAAGCTTACGCTCATGCCGATCAAACTCACGTAGTGTGGATGTACTGGCACGACTTGGATAATTGGCCTCACTTTCGTAGGGAAATTTTGGATGCGTTTCGCTACCAGCACCAGCGGAAACTTCTCTGGCTGAGCACTTTGGGACAGCGCCGGACGATCGACCGACTGTTGGGATTTCTCACTTTGTTGATCGAGGAGTTCGGCGAACCTTACGTAGGTGACGGCGAACCGGATGTGGTTCGGGGCTACCGGCTGCCTTGGGCTTTGACTCACGCTCAAATTGGCAGCGCGATCGGCTCAACGCGGGTGACGGTGACGCGACTGATGGGTAAGTTGCGATCGAAAGGTTTGATTAATACTGAGGATGATAATTTAATCTGTTTGCCAGCTAAGTCTAACCCCCAAAAGAAAAAAAACCAAAAGCACGATGTAGAAGCATTCCTCGAAGATTCTCTCGACGATTCTCTTGAAGATTCTCTCGACGATTCTCTCGACGATTCCCTCGAAGATTCTCTCGACGATTCCGTCGAATAATCTGTATAAAATCCTGCGGGCAATTGCCAAGAAACAGCGCGTCGCTATTAGTTGTTTGCCGTCGCGCTCGATCGCTCGACAGTGTACGATGAATGGTGTAAACTTTTCCCGTTCTTGAAAGGTGCGACTGACAATGACCGATGACAAGCAAAACTCTTCTATCCCGAACAATCAGCAACGGGTGGTATTCTGCGACTTTGACGGCACTATAACTGTTGAAGAAACTTTTGTGGCAATGCTCAAGCATTTCGCACCGGAACTGTCGTCTCAACTGATGCCTGAAATATATGCTAGAAGGCTGAGTTTGCGATCGGGAGTGCGGCAGTTACTAGAGTCTATTCCCTCGGAATGTTACGGGGAAATTGTGGAATTTTCTAGGGGAAGGCTGATGCGGCCGGGATTGTTGGAATTGCTGGATTTTTTGGACGAGAAAAAGGTAGATTTTGCGATCGTGTCTGGCGGTCTTCGGATTATGGTAGAGACGGTAATGGGCGATTTGGTACACCGGGCGAGCGTTATTTACGCTGTGGATGTGGACGCTAGCGGCCCTCGGTTGCAAGTCAATTCTGAGTTGGAAGGAGATGAGGAATTGGTGTCTAAGGTGCGGGTGATGGGCCAGCACCCGGCCGAGGAACAGGTGGCGATCGGAGATTCGCTGACGGATTTTAATATGGCTTTGCAGGCTTCGTCGGTGTTTGCGCGCGATCGGCTTGCCGAGTATCTAGACGAACAGCAAAAGCCTTATACTAAATGGGATAATTTTTTTGATATCTTGGAAAGTTTGTCCCAGAAATGGAAGTGAAACTATAGCCTTTTTCAACAAAGGCTATATGTGTATTGGTAAATTGGGCAGTACCCAGCCTAGGTTTAGATAAGCCCCCCACTACTATTGTCAAGAAGCCTTTCACGGGCGAAGAAGTGTTCAACCCACAAAAAAATTCCTCTTTCTTTGTGGGACAGGCATCTTGCCTGTTCTTGAAAATAGTAGTACAAAATGTCAGTATTAACCTAAAAAGTAGATAAAAAACTGAGGATTTGTAAAGAATGAGTGGCGATTTGAGATCGGATTTAATTGCAGCAGCCAAACATTTTTACGATCGCGGTTGGATGGTTGGGACTGCTGGCAATCTTTCAGCCCGCTTACCCGATGGCAGTTTTTGGATTACTGCTAGCGGCCGCGCCAAAGGGAAGTTAACTGAAGAAGATTTTATCAGAATGAACTCAGACGGCGCAATTGTCGAGCAACCTGTTCCCGACAGCCGCCCTTCGGCGGAAACCAGCATTCATTTAGCCGTTTACAATTGTTTTCCAAACGCTAAAGCTTGCTATCACGTCCACTCGATAGAGGCAAATTTAGTTTCTCGGCTAACAGCAGGAGATGCAGTGCCTTTACCCGCGATCGAAATGCTGAAAGGTTTGGGGGTATGGGAGGAAAACCCGCAGGTGGCGATACCCCTATTTGCAAATTATTTGGAAGTGCCTAAAATAGCCCAGGAAATTTGCGAATTCTTTGCGGTTTCAGCGCCGTCTGTACCCGCTTTGTTAATTCGCGATCACGGCATCACAGTCTGGGCAGACTCGCCAGCCGTCGCCTACAATTACGTAGAAATTGTAGAATACATTTTTCGCTATACGATCGCAGCTCGCCAATTAAATGTAGATTTGAGATAGGAAAGCTGAGATTAATCGGTGCATGAATTCGGAGGCTTGGGAATTTGAGATTAGGAAACGAGCAAACATCTAGAATAGGCAACAATTATGGCTAAATATACCAGAATTTTATCCATAGATGGAGGAGGAATTAGAGGGATTATTCCGGCGCAAGTAGTAGCTAGCATTGAGTCAAAGCTGCAAGAAAAAAGCGGCAACCCAGAGGCGAGAATAGCTGACTATTTTGATTTAATCGCCGGCACGAGCGCGGGAGGAATTTTAACTTGCATCTATTTGTGTCCTGACGCCGAAAATCCCACCAGACCTCAGTGGTCTGCCGAAGATGCTGTTGATTTTTCGATTAAGAGCGGCCGCGACGTTTTTAAGAGTTCATTATGGCAAAAACTCAGATCTATAGACGGTTGGATAGATGAGAAATATCCCGGCGATCGCTTAGAACAATTCTTTTTGGAAAACTTTGGAGATCGCAGACTCAGCGAACTGCTGAAACCTTGTTTAATTTCCAGTTACGACATCGAAAGGAGAAAAGCTCACTTTTTTGATCAAATAGATGCTAAAGAATATCCAGCCGAAGACTATTTGATTAGAGATATCGCCCGAGCCACATCTGCAGCTCCCACTTTCTTTGAAGCTCCCAAAATTCGCTCTTTGACCAACGAATCCTACGCTTTAATTGACGGGGGAGTTTTCGCAAACAATCCCGCACTTTGTGCCTATGCAGAAGTTAGAAATAAATTCAGAATTCCCGACGATCGCCCTGATAGAGGCCCGACAGCACAAGATATGGTAATTTTATCACTCGGGACGGGACAAGCTCAGAAAGTTTTTCCCTACGAAGAAGCGAAAAATTGGGGTCAAGTTGAGTGGGTTCAGCCTTTGATTAATATCATGATGACGGGAGTTGCTGAAACTGTAAATTATCAAATGATCCAAATTTTTGATGCAATTGAAAGACCCAATCAATATTTGAGAATTAATCCTGATTTGAGCCACGAAAAACCGCTGCCGATTGATGATGCCTCGGAAGAGAAGATATCGGCACTGGTGAGAATTGGGAAGGCTCAAGCCGAAAAGTATAAGGAAGAGTTGGATAAGTTTATCGACTTATTACTTGCCGAGTAGTCATAGGGCTTTAGATTTTAGATTTTAGAATTGAAGAATTGGAAATGACTGATGATTACCACATAATCCATCAGTCCCAATCTAAAATCTAAAATCTAAAATGGTATACCGCACCAACCGCAGGGCCAGCCGACTGAAAATATATGTTGACAAATCGTGCAATAATTGCTGTAGGATTGCCGAAAATATCTATGTGGCAGTGCTTCGCCCTGTTTGCAATAAATCCCGAGTCCTCAGTCATTGGTTAAAAAATACTCAGAAAAGCACGATCGACATTTAGATGAAACCTTCAATAACAGGTGGTTTCAGCGGTTTTTCGTGACGTTGTTCCTAGGCGGTCAAGTGCTGCTACGCATACTCCAAGGCAAAACTGACCACCGCAAAATCATGGAACATTTAGTAACAGTAGGCCTGGATTCTTTCCGATCCGTGCTGCTAATAGCCTTTTTTGGCGGCATGATTTTTACATTTCAATCAGCCAGAGAATTGGTGCGCTTTGGCGCGGTTGAGGCGGTGGGAGGTCCTTTTGCTGTGGCATTTTGTGGCGAATTAGCACCACTTTTAACGGCGGGCGTGGTGGCGGGACAAGTCGGTTCGGCTTTTGCGGCAGAGATAGGAGAAATGCAGGTGACGGAACAAATAGACGCCCTGTATATGTTGAGAACAAATCCGGTTGATTATTTAGTAGTGCCGAGGGTGATAGCTTCCTGCATCATGCTGCCAGTGTTAACAATTTTTGCGGTAGCAGTGGGGATTTTGGGCGGGCTGTTTGTGGCGGTTAATTTTTATGAGTTGGAACCATCGGTATTTTTGGAATCGGTGCGGACTTCTTTGGGACCTTGGGATTTAGTAACTGTGGCGATTAAGAGTTTTATTTTTGGGTTGATAATTGCCCTTGTCGGTTGCGGTTGGGGGTTGACGACGGCGGGCGGAGGGAAAGGAGTAGGTCAAGCTGCAACGGCTGCCGTGGTGACTTCGTGGGTGTTTATTTTTGTGGCGGATTTGTTTTTATCGCTGTTGATGTTTTACGAGTTGGGGATTACGAGAAACGGGGGTTAATCGAGAGTTGTACGGGCGATAAAACAAGAGTTATATCATGCCTTTGTTAATAACTTTGTGATAATACTCGGCGGTTTAAACTGATCCTACACAAACTTCTGCTCCTTTATAAGAAACTAACAAATACAGCAATTACCGCTGTTATGAGGTACAATAGCAGCAATTAGCTTGCCCAATTTATTATTAAATGTTGAGGATTCATGTTGGTTAAGGGCAACGGCAATTATTGTATCAATCAGGAACGTGGTAGTTGGATCAAATCTTCGCCAAAACTATTTATTTGAGTTGTGATAACCCTTGTTCAAGGGGATTCAAATACGCGAGAGTATGGGGATAAACAAATAACGCTCGCACCTAAATATTCAATCATTGGCACAATTGATGCTAGTTTATGGGCTGTAAATTCTCCATCCCTACTACCGCTCCTGTTAATACTTGATTGCATAAATACGACAAATTTCGCTCCATCAAGTGAAATCTTCACTGTCATTAATCCCAGCAATTTATTAATACTAAGTGCGCCAATCGCTGTAAATGAGTACCCTCGATAAAATGGCTTTAGGTCAGATATTCTTGTCCCGGGCTGTGAACGGGCATGAGTTCTGGTAGCACTCACTAGAATCCCGGTTTCCTTGAAAAATACGCTTGTTTTCTGGCTCCATATCTTTGATATTGTCCTAATACTCCACTCTTAATTTTTGAACTCTTTCTGTCGCGGCTTGCCTATTGTACCAGGTTTTTTTTACGATGTAGTCTTAATTTCTGCAGCGCTGCGACACATTGCCGTCCGACTCACGCAATTTCCGACCTTAATAACAAATAATTCAGATAAATCCACCAAGGTTGTATCAAGATGAGCTGTTAGCAGTGCTTTGACGAATGCTTCCGCATTGGTCAGATGACTGAATTGCGATTTTCTTCTCTGTTTCGGCTGTAAATTTCCCTCAGTTTGTTGGTGTTCGTGGCTGTTTTTGGGCGAGACTTTTACACTCCAGAAAATCTGGTGGCTACTTTTATCATTGAGATATTTTCTGCCAAATGTGCTGTGACTATTTTTTCTCGGAGAACCAGGGAATATGCTTTGATGAGATTTGACTACCCAATGATATTTTATTTTTATTTATTTTAGCCCATAACAGCAGTTCCCGCTGTATTAGTTTTTTTTATATTTAGATTTGTTACACTTCAAAAAATATTTAAAAAGCTTAGATTATACTTATTTATAGTGCATTTAAAGATTTTTTAATTTAGTCATAAATATCAGTATACCTACTGAAATACCCTCGGCTCTTCAATTTACAATCAGTGAAATTACACATATGATCTCTAGCTTTTTCGGTTACAACCTAAGCGAAGCTATTTACGAAAGTGTCAATACTATTATTTATCGCGGCACAAAAGATATTGATAGAACCTCAGCAATTATCAAAACCTTCAAAGCTGAGCATCCGACAATCGAAGAAATTTCCCGATTAAAACACGAACATAAAATACTCCGACATTTAGACAGTCAAGGAATAGTCAAACCTATAGCTTTAGAAAACTATCATAACGGCTTAGCGCTGATAGTAGAAAATTTTAGCGGTAAATCCTTGAAAGATTATCTTAACAATCAACCCTTGGCTATAAACGCATTTCTAAAAATCGGGATTCAGTTAGCAAAAACTCTTGGAGAGATCCATCAAAGTAATGTTATCCATAAAGATATTAAGCCCCACAATATCCTAATTGACCCAGAGACAAAAGAAGTAAAAATTATTGATTTTAGCATTGCTTCTCTCTTAGATAGAGAAAATCAAACCGTCACCAATCCCAACTTATTAGAAGGAACTCTCGCTTATATGTCGCCGGAACAAACCGGCAGAATGAACCGCTCAGTGGACTACCGCACCGACTTTTACTCCCTCGGTATTACATTTTATGAAATGCTGACGGGTAAGCTACCTTTTGCCGCAAAAGACCCCATAGAATTCGTTCACTGTCATATAGCTAAAGTAGCAATACCTCCTAAAGAACTGAATGCAGAAATCCCGGATACAGTTTCTGAAATTGTAATGAAATTATTATCTAAAACCGCTGAAGATAGATATCAAAGTGCTTTGGGACTAAAAGTTGACTTAGAAACCTGTCAGGAGATGCTTTCTTCAGGAGAGATTTCTCACTTTATTATCGGTCAACTAGATTCCTACAGCCAATTTCTAATTCCGCAAAAACTCTATGGACGGGAAAGAGAAGTTGCTAGTTTGCTAGAAGCCTTCGCTCGCGTCAGTGGTGGAACAACGGAAATGATGCTAATTTCCGGTTATTCAGGTATCGGCAAATCTTCCTTAGTTAACGAAGTTGATAAACCTATAGTCGGAGCACGAGGGTATTTTATTTCTGGTAAATTTGACCAATTTAAGCGGAATATTCCTTATGCTTCTTTAATTCAAGCATTTCAAGGATTGATGCGGCAACTGCTTACTGAAAATTCGGCTCAAATAGCAATTTGGAAAGCTAAAATTCTCGAAGCACTTGGTGCCAATGGGTCAATTATTATTGAGGTTATTCCCGAAGTAGAAAAGATTATTGATCCGCAGCCTGCGGTTCCGACTTTGGGACCCACTGAATCTCAAAACCGATTTAATCGAGTGTTTCAAAAATTTATACAGGTGTTTAGTAAACCCCAACACCCCCTAGTGATATTTTTGGATGACTTGCAGTGGGCCGATTCAGCTTCGCTTAAGCTTATCCAGCTAATAATGACCGATCCAGATAGTAAATATCTGCTATTAATTGGGGCTTATCGAGATAATGAAGTCAGTGCTACTCATCCCTTAATTTATACCTTAGAGCAAATTCAAAATACCAGGGCAACAGTACATAATATTATACTCCAATCTTTAGATATATCTCATGTTAACCAATTAGTAAGCGAAACTCTTTGCAGTCAAATTTCCCAAGTTTTGCCCCTCGCTGAGTTAGTTTTTCAGAAAACCCAGGGGAATCCCTTCTTCTTAACTCAACTGCTCAAATCTCTTTATCAAGACCAACTTCTCTCCTTTGATTTCAATCGAGTTTGTTGGCAGTGGGATATGCAACTGATTGAAGACATTGATATCAGCGATAATGTCGTCGAATTGATGGTCAGCCAAATTCAAAAGCTATCGTACCCGACGCAGAAGGTCTTAAAATTAGCTGCCTGTATAGGAGATAAATTTAGTTTAGAAGTTTTGGCAATTGCTAATAAAAAATCTCAGTCAGAGACGGCAAGAGATTTATGGGAAGCGCTACAAGCTGGTTTTGTGATTCCGCTAAATAATTCTTACAAAATCCCCCTGCTATTTGACTCGGAAACCTGGACAGAAAATTCAACCGAGCAGTTTGATGTCATTTATAAGTTTTTGCACGATCGAGTGCAGCAGGCATCTTATTCTCTAATTCCCGACGAGCAGAAAAAAGAAACTCACCTAAAAATCGGTCAACTACTGCTGCATTCTACAAAGCCTGAAGAACGAAAAGAAAATATCTTTGCACTGGTTAACCAACTAAATTACGGAACCGATTTAATCACTTTGGAGTTGGAAAGATATGAGTTGGCCGAACTGAATCTGATCGCCGGACAGAAAGCCAAAGGTGCCACAGCTTATGAGTCGGCTGTAAAATATTTGAAGGTGGGTTTAGAACTACTTGGGGAGGATAGCTGGGAGAGTCAGTACGATCTAACGATCGCCCTGCATCTGGAAGCAGCAGAAACTGAATATATAAACACTAACTTTGAACGATCGCAACAGTTGTCTGAGATAATCCTGAAACAAGCAAAAACCATTCTGGAAAAAGCCAAGGTCTACGAGCTGAAAGTTCAATTAGAGATGTCTGAAAATCGGGCACAATCAGCTATAGATAATGGGGTAGAGTTTCTGGAAATGTTGGGAATTAGCCTAGAGCAAGAACCCCCTCAAGAACTAATCTTTGAAGATTTAGCTAACTTGCCGCCCATGACAGCTCCCGATAAACTTGCAGCTATGCGGATATTAAATCTCATGACAACGCCGGCTTTTATTGCAAATCCTGCGATGTTTCCGAAAATTATTTATACAAAAATTATCTTATCTATTAAGTATGGAAATTCCCCTCAAGTCGCTTTTGCTTATGTTTGGTATGGAGCGATCCTCTGTGGAGGATTAGGAGATACAGACTCTGGATATCAATTTGGTAAACTAGCTATTTTATTGCTAGATAAGTTTAATACAATCACAATGAAATCGAAGATAATTTGTATATTTAATTCTGTGATCAGATTTTGGAAAGAGCCGATTAGTAACACCTTAGAGCCTTTGGTTGATGCTATTCAAAGTGGTATGGAAACTGGAGACTTAGAATATGCTGGTCACAGTACAGTCAATTATTGCAATCACTTATTTTTAAGCGGGGGAGAACTACAGAAACTTGAGCATGAGCAGGCAAAATATGTTGCCCTGACAATTAAGCTTAAACAAGAATATGATACTTTATTTGTTAAAGTTTACCAGCAAATAGTTGACAATTTACTCGATAAAAACTCAGATAAATACCATTTATTAGGTGAAAATTTTAATGAAGAAGAACTACTTCCAGGAATGGAATTCTCTAACAATGGGACTTTACTCTATGCTTACTATGTCGGCAAAATGATCCTCTCTTATCTATTTAAAGAGCCAGATCAAACAGTATTGAGTGCCCATTTAGCATTAAAATATGCCGCCACAGGGGCAGGATTAATGCACATGAGTATTTACAACTTCTACCATTCTCTTGCCCTCCTAGCACTCTATCCAAAAGCCTCGCCAAAAGAGCCAGAAAAATATCTAAGTGTAGTAGCCGCTAACCAAGAAAAAATGAAGACTTGGGCGTTTCATGCACCGAGTAACTTCCAGCACAAGTATGACTTAGTAGAAGCAGAAAAAGCCCGGGTTTTGGGACAGCCTTTAGAAGCGAGCGATTATTACGATCGCGCCATAGCAGGAGCCAAAGAACAGGGATATCTCCAAGAAGAAGCCTTAGCTAACGAACTAGCAGCAGAGTTTTATTTTTCCCGCGATAAAGATAAAATTGCTCGGATTTATTTAACGGATGCTTACTACGGATATAGTCGCTGGGGAGCTTTAGCTATAATCAAAGATTTGGAAGCCAGATATCCTCAAATATTTTCCCGGATAGCCAAGCCAGAAACTCAACGTAGCCAGGTCACTATGACCACTACCTCGACAGGGAGTGGAGGATCGCTAGATTTAGCTACTGTGATCAAAGCATCTCAAGCTCTTTCTGGTGAAATTGTACTGAGTAAGCTGTTGGCAAAATTGATGAAAATTGCGATCGAGAATGCGGGTGCTCAAAGTGGCATTTTCATTTTACAAAAATCTGATAATCTACTAATAGAAGCCTATGGAACTGTAGATAGCGATGTAGAAGTGCTGCAAACAATACCAGTGGAAAAGAGTCAGCAACTACCCATATCTTTGATTAACTATGTTGCCCGAACTCATGAAAATGTTGTATTAAACGATGCGAGTTGTGAGGGAACTTTCACAGCAGATAGTTATATTGTCAACCAAAAACCCAAGTCAGTATTATGCACTCCCATCATCCATCAAGGAAAACTTACTGGCATTTTTTACTTAGAAAATAATCTCACAATTGGTGCTTTTACTCCAGATCGTTTAGAAGTTTTACAACTTTTATCTTCTCAAGCAGCTATTTCAATTGAAAATGCCCGTCTTTATAACGATTTGGCAGAAGCCAACGCTACTTTAGAAGCGAAGGTGACAGAAAGAACGCAACAGTTACAAGAAAAAAATATCCATTTACAAAAAGCAGAAGAATTAGCGAAAGCCGCCAACTCTGCCAAAAGTGAGTTTCTTGCTAATATGAGCCACGAACTCCGAACGCCACTTAATGGCATTTTGGGTTACACCCAAATCCTGAAACGACAAAAAAACTTGGCTGACCAGCAAAAAGATGGTCTGAACGTCATTAGTCAGTGCGGCGAACACCTCTTAACCCTGATTAACGATATTTTAGACCTGTCCAAAATCGAAGCCCGAAAAATGGAAATCCACTTGAGTAATTTCCATTTCTCACAATTTTTGGAAGGCATTGCTGAAATTTGCAATATTCGGGCAGAACAAAAAGGAATCTCCCTGATTTACGAGCCCATTACCAAACTACCTATTGCCGTAGAGGGTGATGAAAAACGGTTGCGGCAAGTTTTAATCAACTTACTTGGCAATGCTATTAAGTTTACCCAAAAAGGTGGAGTGGCATTCAAAGTAGGATATCATGAGGAAAAGATCCGGTTTCAAGTGGAAGATACCGGAGTTGGTATGGCACCAGAGCAATTGCAAGACATATTTTTGCCTTTTCACCAAGTAGGAGATGCCAATCGCAAGGTTGAAGGAACTGGATTGGGATTGGCGATTAGCCGCCAATTAGTTCAGATGATGGGCGGTGAAATAAATGTGAAGAGTACATTAGGACAAGGAAGCGTTTTTTTCTTCGATTTAGATTTGCCAGAGGTATCGGAATGGGCGACGAATGCAGCCAAAGCCAATGCCCACACAATCGTTGGTTTCAAAGGCAGAAAGCGAAAAATTCTCATAGCTGACGACAAGTGGCAGAATCGTTCGATCATCGCAGGAATGCTTCAGCCGTTAGGATTTGAAATTCTGGAAGCAACGGAGGGTCAGGACTGTTTAAACAAGGTGGGAGAGTTTAAACCCGACTGTATTTTAATGGACTTGATGATGCCAGTAATGAGCGGCTTAGAAGCGACTCGCCGGATTCGCAAATCACCAGGTCAGACTAATTTAGTGGTGATTGCTACTTCGGCCAGCGTTTTTGATTTCGATAGACAACAAAGTGTGGAGGTAGGTTGTAATGATTTTATTCCCAAACCCATACGAATCGAGGAGCTTTTAGAAAAATTACGTACTCATTTAGGGTTAGAATGGATTTATGAAGAAAACCAGGAAGAGATTAGGAAAGCAGAAGGAGAAAAAAAATCTCTAAGTTCTGAAATTGTAGCTCCCCCCGATGAGGAAATCGCCGTTCTATTCGATCTAGCAATGATGGGCGATCTCCGAGGCATTGCGGAGCGAGCTGCAAAACTCGAACAACTCAATGAGCAATGGGTGCCATTTACTACGCATCTGCGCCAGTTAGCGAAAGGATTTGAAGAACAACAAATCTTGGAGTTTATTAAAAAATATAGGACTGCAAAATAATGAATAACGAACTTCCCGAACAAAGCACTATTTTAATCGTAGATGACACCCCGACTAATTTAGGTGTCCTGTTCGATTTTTTGGCAGATTTTGGCTTCAAAGTATTGGTAGCTAGGGATGGGCAAAGTGCTCTCCAGAAGGTCGAATATGCCGCACCGGATCTGATCCTATTGGATGTGCTGATGCCGGGAATAGATGGGTTTGAAACTTGTCGCCGTTTGAAAGCCAATGATTTAACGAGAGACATACCCGTAATTTTTATGACTGCTCTTGCTGATACGGTGGATAAGGTTAAAGGTTTGAGTCTTGGTGCGGTGGATTATATCACTAAGCCTCTTCAGCATGAAGAGGTTTTAGCTCGCGTTAATGTCCACATGAAGCTCCGCACCCTGTCGAAGAAACTCTTAGAGCAAAATGTGTGCTTGCAAGCAGAAATTGAACAGCGTGTCAAAGCGGAATCTTCGCTCTTGAAGCTGGCATCGGAGTTGGAAAGGCGAGTTGAGGAAAGGACGGCTGAACTTTTTCAATCCAATCAATTGCTTAAACAGGAGATTCAAGAGCGTCTGCAAGCAGAGGCGGGATTGCAACAGTCGGAAGCTCAATTGCGAACCCAAGCTCAATGTTTAGAAAAAGCTTTTCGCGAATTGCAATTGACCCAGACTAAACTTGTGCAGAGCGAAAAAATGTCTTCTTTAGGTCAGCTTGTTGCAGGTGTAGCCCATGAAATCAATAATCCCGTTAATTTTATTTTTGGGAATCTTTCTTATGCCCATGATTATACCCAAAATCTGATTGATCTAGTCAATCTTTATCAGCAGGAAGTCCCCGTTTCGGGAGCAAAAATTAAAAATAAAATAGACGAGATAGAACTAGAGTTTTTGGTTGAAGACTTGCCTAAACTGCTGACTTCAATGAAGGTAGGTGTAGACCGTATTCGCGAAATTATTCAGTCGCTGCGAATCTTCTCGCGATTCGATGAATCTCAGATGAAACCAGTGGATATTCACCAGGGTATTGATAGCACTCTGTTAATTTTGCATAACCGCGTTAAAGGAAGGGGCGATCGACCTCCCATTGAGTTGGTCAAAGAGTTCGGCAATCTGCCTCTGGTAGAGTGTTATGCTGGTCAGCTTAACCAGGTGTTTATGAATCTTCTCGCTAATGCTATTGATGCCCTAGAGGATTACAATTCGACGCGCTCGTTAAGTGAAATGAAAGCCAATCCCTCTAAAATTTTCATTCGCACTGAAGTCACGGACAGCAATCGGGTAGTAATCCAGATTAAGGATAACGGGTCGGGGATGACAGAAGATATCAGTAGACACCTATTTGAGCCATTTTTTACTACTAAACCTCTCGGGAAGGGCATTGGTATTGGGTTGTCAATTTCCCATCAGATTGTAGTGGAGAAACACGGTGGTCAGCTCAATTGTATTTCATCTCCTAATCAGGGGGCAAAGTTTATTATTGATATTCCAATTAACCAGCGATTATTTGCTAACAATTTGATTCCGATGTCTGAAACAGCTTTGGGGATTTCTTAGGTGATTTTAACTTAACAGGACTTAAACAAATTTTAAGCCCCAATAAATCCCAAACTGGCTTTATATGCGGTAAATATTTCCATATTTTCTGGCAGCCAGTGCACAAATATATAAAATATAGCTATTCTCAAAGCTGACGAAGCAGAGCGTAAATGGGCATAATGTAGGAGCCCGCAATCAGAATCACTCAAGACCGCAATCAGGATTTTTTTGAGCCAACATTAAATGCAACTGAAACCCAACTTCAAACCACATTAATGAATCTGAGACAAAATTAAATGCAACCATACCGCTGCCCTTAACAAACATGAATTCTCAACCTTTAAGAAATTGGGAAAGCTAGTTGCTGGTACTGTACCTCATAACAGCGGTTCCCACTGTTATGAGATCAGGTGCGGTGTGCATGAAACCCTACATAAATTAAGTTCGTAGTAAAGAATGCAAGTCCTAAGGAATGAAAACTTAATAACTTAAACACCTCCTATAATCCTTTTTGTTATAAGCTGCGAGGTAAAATGAGGCAGAGCCTCAAGATATGTGTTACCAGGCAGAGCCTGGTAACAAGGAAATCGCTTAAGTTATTTAATTTTCATTCCTAATTCATGGTTTAGGAATATAAGGAGGGCGATACACTCGAATTGCCTGAATTGGAACTTTCCCATCTGTTTCGGCGACGATTTCGAGGGTGTGTTTGGAGTTGCTTAAATTCTGAGCCAATGTTGTAGGGTATTCGCGACTTGAATCTGCAATCTTGGGCGGAACGTATGAATCAACAAACATTGGTCGCACCTGCCAGGAAATCTCAAAGCCTTTAGGCGTAGGTTTTTTAGAGTATTCATAGGCATTTTGTAGCCACCAGTTTCTCGGTTCAATGGCGACACGGCCCGAGTTTGAGACAAACAATTTGTCGTTTGTACCGCTGCCGTCGTAGCCTGTTTTAGAACCTACAACGTCAAATTTAAACTTGCTGGCGTCGCTGTTAATCTCAGTAATCACGGCTTTCCAATCTTCGACGATTAGCGGTTTTTGACTGGATATTTGGATGATGGCGGGCCAACCGACGCCAAGAGTAACGCTAGGTCTGGTGATGCTGTAAAGTTCAGGAAATTCTGAGGGTTTTTTGCCGTCGATCGCAATTCTAGCAGAAATTGCCTTGCCGTTGAAGGTTTTATCCGCGATCGCATCTATTCTATTTCCTTCAAATTCTAAAACCAACTTGCCATCTTTCCACTTAACATCGTTGCCAACTATATAAGTTTTCACTAAATCCTGGGCCGGTTGAGGAGAATTTGGCTTGTATCGTAGGTGCGGTTTTATGAGAGCAGCTAAGAGAAAATTTCCCCAATCATTGAGGTGAATTTCATCCCTCAATAGCTGTTTGGGCTGCAAGCGATTCTCTTTCAAATACCGCATCCAAGGTTCACGAATTTCGGCGATTTCGCAGCCGTATTTATCTGCCAACTCAGGCAGCCATTTAGTAGAATGAGTGTTGTGCCATTCGTATCTGCTGACTGAATTTGGATCGTCGCTGTTGCCTTTCGGCATCCAGTCGATGTGGTCTGAATGCAAGAGTATTTCGCTAGCAGTGCGGCTGCGGACATTGGCAATTATGGCTTCGTAATCTTCATCGCCTCCGTAGACGTGAAAAATTAGCAAGTCTGGATAAAAAGGATACAAATCGTGTTCGCTGGGACGGATTAAAATTGGGGCGGCAAATCCTCCGATTGCCCGATTTTCCACCATCAAATCTGCATAGGGAAATCGCTGTCTCAAATCCTTCACTACATCTTTCCACCAATCTTGTTCTGTGATAGATTGACCGTAGAATAGGATACGCACTGGGCGGCGGTCTGTTGGAGTGCTAGCTGCAAGTAGCCCCATCGTCCTTTGAATCCTTGCTCCAAAAGTAGCATTATTTTCAATAGGAGCGGGTGGGGGGAATGGCGTATCCGCCGCTATTTTTTGGATGAGCGGAACTAACAGAAAGCTCAGACACAAAAAAAGCAGCCACAAGTAGCTATAAATCTTGGATTTTCTGCTATTTCCTTGGTGTTTTGCCATTGTTTTATTTTTCCCTGTCCGTTTCACTTCGCTCAAGGCGACTGTGGGATGAATGCTACGCCTCTAATCAATAGCTGTAGCGTGCTTATGGGGGCACCTCACGAGTAGCTGTAGTGTAGGCTGTATGGAAATATATTACCAAATTGAGCGCGACAAAAAGTGATATAATGCCAGCTAATTAATTGCAGGAGATCGATCGCACATCTAATGGATTACAAAACAGCCCGCAGTTTTCTGATTGACCAAGGAACCGCCCTGGAAACCAAGAAAAATCCCGACGCCTTCCTGATGCGTCTCAAACAAGGTCAGCCTCCCGTACCCGGACAGGTGACATCGATTTTATTAGCTTTAAAAATATTGTTTGAGGGCCTGCAAGAATCTCCAATGCTCGATCGACAATTAATCTCGGCACTGCATTTACTCTCAGTAGAAGGTTTGCAGCAATTTGAAGCTGGACTCCGCAGAGGAGTTTCTTGGCCACCGCTGCTGAAGGAAGACTTAAATCGAATTGCGATCGCAGTCAAGAATATCTTTTCCGGCGTTTGGCAATAATTTAATTCAGTTAACTCCGATGTTTAAAAAGAGAAAGTGTCAAACTCTACCGCTCCCGAAAGCTTTCGAGGGATGCCAAAAGAGCTGGCAGTCCCGCTAGCGCGGCCGACACCAAAGCCTCATCTTTGTAAACTCGCGATCGGACAATGCAGATACTTTTGGACGCAGAGGTGATAGAGCCTCGCCGTTCCGAATTTCCGGTTTCAACCCGCCCTAAATTTTTTGTTTCTCGCGTCAGCCCAAACATAGCAGTATCCTCAGTTAATCTCTAGATATGCGCCCGTAAAATTTCTCCGGGCTTGCTTAATATTTCTATTGTTCCTCAGATCGGTATCAGAGATGAAACCATGCAATAATTATTCACGATAGGCAGGGATCAACTTAAACTGTATAACAATTTTTATTAATTTGTTAGAAGGCGCGTTTGTTTAAGCCGATCGCCCACAGCGACTCAGCCACCAGGCACCAAAATCACCGATTTCACAAGAGGAACGCGGCTCAATGATGCTAACTCTTAGTCCAGCAACAGTTATAAGTCAAATCAGGCCGACTGTCGAAAGCTTGCGCGACGGCGACTACCGCTACCGAGACTCCTTTGTGATCGATCGACCTTTCAGAGAAATTCAATTTCGCAAACAAGACAGATACATCACCGGCAGCGATTCAGACAAACGCACTGGCAAAAGTTACTGCTTCCGGGGCATCCCCCAGCAAAACAACATTATTAACATCACGGTAGGGATCGAAATTTCTCCAAAAACAGCACAGAAAACAGAGTGGAAATTAGCACCGGGAAACCCCATTAATTTCGACAGGCTTTATCCCCTGCAAGCAGAACCGGGATTAGAATTGTACAAATGTTTGACAGCATTTTTACCCAAATTGAAGGATTAGTTACAGATTACTTGTTAGTGGTTATTTCTTAATCGCTTTAATTTGTTAATAACTAATAACATTCGTTAACAGTTAACCATCAACCCTCAACCGCCAACCTTTAACTCCCTAAGAACCAGAATTTTCCAATTCTTCCCGCAGCATTTCCCGGTAAACTTTCGGCAAACGAGAACTCATAGAATTGTTCTCTATTCCATATCCCAAACTCGTCCAAGTTCCCGAAAGCATCCGCAATACCTCAGTTAATCTTTCCTGCCGCAACATCTCAGGAATATCAGCTTTCCAAAACTTGCGATCGCTCAACCAAGCATAAACCACAGCATCCTGATCTTCTGGTTCAAAACTGTAATCTTCCCAGAATAAGAAATTAGCACGACGGGCCTGATAGCGCTTAGCCTTCTCCTTCCAAGTCGTAGTCAGAAATTGATACCTGCCCGCTGCCGTAGTACACTGGCCGCGATTCGGGCCATTAACAATCTTCACGCACCAGTCAGGATGGCGGCTCAAATCTAATATGTATTTGCCACCGTAAACAACGTGATAAGGTCGAGCAACATTCGACTCGCTAGCAGAAATAGTTCGCATCAGAGCTCGAATGTAAGGATCGCCGGTTTTCATAGCCAGCGGCGGCGATTTTCTCCCCTCACTCGCCGAGGGTGACAACTGCGGATTTCCCCGCAAATTAGCAACCACAAAAACACCGCCGCTAATCACAGCGCCGATTAAAAGTAGAAATCCGAAGATTTGAATTTCCGATCGCCTCAGCAAACCCCTTTTTCGACGGCCCAATTTCTCAGCTTCAAAGACAGTCATTTCCATTTCCGCAATTTCGGCTAATTTTCGAGCCACCCGCATCCGGCGCACCCTAAAATCGTATTGATATAGCGGCGCCGCTAACAGCGTTAAACTCGATAAAACCCCTGCCAATTTGATGAGCCAGAAATCGAATTCACCGGCGAGCGCAATATTTGTTAGAGTAGATATTCCTGTTAGCAACTGAGCCGGATCGATCGATAGCGCTGGCCAATAAAAAATCGCAAGTTGTACCAAAAGGGACAGATTAAATGCAAAAAAAATCACTACAACAGCATTCAAGCCTTCTCGCAAGTGCGATCGAATACCAGTGTGTCGGCGCTTGAACTTGCGCGCAACGCGAAAGCTGCCCGGCAGCCTAATTAGTAACGGATTTAAGATTTTGACGGCGAACAAGTGACAAATAAAAAACAAAGGCAACTGAATCAGCCAAGCCCCCAGCAGTAGAGTCAGAAAGCCGATATTGTCGCTGACAAAAGGAATGCCCCTGCGAAGGAAAAAACTAAAACTCTGAGCGAGAGCAAATGCCCTTAACCACGAAATCGGATAGGGGAACCAAGCTGGCCACTTGAGAGTTTTCATGCTGAGAGAGGGAAATTTTAACGGCGAATAGTAAAACTATTAAGATTTTGCCAGATTTGGTGATCGGAAATTTTGCAAGTGCGATCGAGCTTACATCAGACACCAATGTCAGTAACAGGCAAGATGCCTGTTCCACAAGACTTACAGGCAAGATGCCTGTTCCACAAGACTTACAGGCAAGATGCCCACCTCACAAGAAATCAAAGTTCTTGTGAGGTGAGCATCTTGCCCGCCCCAAAGATACCAGTTAAATGCACAAAAGCTGATGAGCTCTAATCAAACCACGCCCGCAAACAACTCCTCAAAACTCTTTTGCGGAGCCTCCGACTTCGCCACAATTTCCACAACCTTGTTGCGAGAATTCGGCTGAAACAGCGCCTCCACGCACACTTGGGCTACCTTGGTGCGGGGAATGCTGCTCTCAAACATTTTGTCTGCACCAGTCATGACGATCGCATCTGAATTATCCTCATTTTTGAGACCGCCCGGGCGGACAATGGTATAAATCAAGCCGCTTTTTTCCAAATACTCCTCGGCTTGCTTTTTCCAAACCAGAATCAGCCAGAACAAATTCAGCGGGTGAAAAAAGTTAGAGACGCATAGAGAAGTCACGAGCACAAAATGCTCAATTCCTTTAGCCTTAGCTGCATCCACCAAATTTTTAGTACCTTCAAAATCCACCTTGTAAGGCGCTGTCGGGTCAAAACCCGGGGCGGCCCCTGTCGCGCATAGCAACACCGTACTGTCGCCGATCGCATCGCCCAGAGAAGTCGCATTTAATACATCCCCAGTCACTAACTCTACCTCCGGCGGTAAAATTTGCCTAGCCGTGTCTAGATTCCGCACTAAAGCCCGCACGGGAATGCCCCGCTTGACCAATTCTGCGACGATGCGGCGGCCCGTCTGGCCTGTGGCTCCTGCTACAAATGCTTTCATAAGTCGAGTTATGCTGAACTAGGGTAAGTTTTGTTGGTATCAATTTCTCAATTGTAGAGAGGAAACTCCCTTAACACATCCCCAACCCGATCGATTGGCGTGTATACCAGGAGAGCATACGATGAAGCACGATTCCGCTGAATATCAAACTGTTGAAGCTTCAGACGAAAATTACTACCCAGATGCGAGTTTCGGAAAGCCCGAAAGTGGAAGCGCGGATGCAGGAGAGGAAGTTGAGCCGATTTGGTTTCACACGCATTTTGAAGACAGCATGGAGATGTACGCCGATGCGGAGACGGTGGCAAACCATTTGAACAACCACAAGACTTGGTTTTGCCAGTGCGCTTCGCCCATGAAGGCCCAGCCGCTCGGAGAAAACGGCTATGATTTATTAATCGGGCGTTTTGGGGCTTTCGGCTACCGTGTTGAAGCGAGAATTGGTTTAGAGTTGCTGCCGCCTGACGCTGAAGGCTGCTATTTGATTAAGACTATTCCGGTTCCGGATTATACCTCGCCTGGGTATGAAGTGGATTTTCGATCGGCAATGAAGCTAGTGGAGATACCCTCCCAGGAGTTTGCCGCTGATTGGCCTGCGTCGGAACGTGCGAAGCTGCCTCCTGCGATTACCAGCGCTACGTGGAAGCTGGATTTGGCTGTGGGGGTTTGTTTTCCTAAGTTTATTCGATCGATGTCTCAACCTTTAATTGAAAAAACCGGCGATGCGCTTTTGGAAAAAATCATCAAACAAGTTAACCGCCGCTTGACTTATAAAACTCAGGTTGTTTTTCACGAAAGTTTGGGCATTCCTTTTCCGAAAAATCCTAAGAAACACTAACAAGACTTGCGCCCTAACTCACATTTGTAGGCTGCTTATGGGCGCACCTTACCCATTTTATACCAATTATCCAAACAATTTCTACATAAAAATTAGAGGAAATTGTATGTAGGGAAACGGCATTGCCGTGTCCGGCGGGGGGTGATGTAAATCAAAGATAATTTGTCTAACATTAACAATCGTAGCAAGACTTTTTCAAATTGGTATGAAGTACAAAGAAACCGATTTGGGGTAGGCGGTGGATGGTGCGTTCCCGCCCTCGATCAACCTGCCATATGCCATTGGTGACAAGTTAAGAAGAGCGATAGAAAGTCAAGAGGGACTTTCTTAACAAGCTCAAACGTGTGAAACT
>NZ_JAUBQW010000107.1:0-21977 GCF_036701485.1 Microcoleus sp. Pol11C3
TTATCTTTAGTTGAGTTTGAATATATCGGTCGCTCCTATTCATAGTTTGCGATCGATTATTCAGCAAGCCCTAGATAGATTTGCAAACCAACAACAGAAATTATTCTGTATTACAGTCGTCACAGAAAAAACAGAGTTTTTCAATGAAAAAGTTTACATCGCGCTTAGTTACAATTTGCCTGCGAGTAGGAATAATCTTTGCTGTAGGAATAGCGCTAATTTTTAGCTCCGAATTGGAATTTTCGGGCAACAAAATGCAAGCGATCGCTACACCTTTAACCCCTGAAGCTACGTCTTACGAAGTTGCCCGTCCCGATCGGCAGCCAACAAGCGATACAGAGAAGGATGCCAGTAGTGTACTTGACAATATCCGAGAAAAGCTGAATCTCGACCAACCCATTGCCCCCAGTACCAAAAAATTTATAGAATCGGTAAAAGATAACGTGGGCGAAGCAGTTACGCCACCACGGGAAGCAGTAGAAAAAGCTACAGATATAGGTAGCAGCGATCGAGCCAACTAATTCAATCGCATCCAGTTTTCCAATATCATATTCTTAGTCAGCCTGCGCGGACTTTGTTTGTTTAGTAGCGATTTCCAGATCCGAATCATCGAAGGGATAACGGGCAGGTTCTCCTGCCCATCCCACATAGAAAACTCACTCTTTGTGGAACAGGCCGGAAAGCCTGTTCTAGATAATGGTGCAAGATATCAGATGGAAGCAACTTGAGTTAAATGATGACATAATCTTCGCCCAAAACAGCTTGATTGACCTCTGGTTCCGGCTCTAATGGGTCGCTGTAATGAGTGTCAATGTATTGCATTAAATTTTCCCGATAAGCTTTGAGATGCGAGTTAAGTGCTTCGATATCCTGCTCTCCTGTCGCGAAACTACTCTCTCTTCTGAATTGACCCGATTCCTTAACAAAAGCCATGTCAACTTGCCACAAAGCTTTATCAGTCGGGCGATATGACAAATCAACAATATCGTAAGCTGCGAATCCTTGGGACTTCATAAAACTCATTACATCATACATCTGACCGAATAAAGTAACTTCTACAATTACATATTCAGTCTGCTGCAAAATTTCAGTGGCTCCCGCTAAAACATCTACTTCCTGTCCGTCTACATCAACTTTAATTAAATACGGGCCTTGCAAATTTCTTTCCCTGCATATTCCATCCAGGGTAATTGCTGGTATGTTTCTCAAATAAGGATTGGTGCTGTCAGTAACGCGATTTTCAGAAATTGCAGAATGCAACATAGAGGGACTGACGTTAAGGGCGAAAACTCCCGCTTCTTTGCTCGCTGCAGCGATAATGTATTCTGCACTTTTGAGCTTGCGGCAAATTTTGGCGAGATAAGGTTCATTTTCGGCGATAGGTTCAATTAGCAAATGTCGGGAATTAGGGAAAGTATCATAAAGGTTAAAAGTTCCCAAGGCGGCACCGACATCAATCACAGTTTTTGGTTCAAAACCTAACTGTTTAGCCAGCAGCAAGCTGCCTGACATCGAGTTTCTGACAATTCCTGTTTGTTGTTGGCTCACAATTTTTTCCTGATTTTAATGTGGGTAAAGTTAATATTATGTCTGGCAGCAGAGTTATTGTATGTCCGAATAAAGAAACGAAGCAATCGCAAACCTCGGCGACTGCTTCCCTTCGGATCGCAATGACAGAAATAGGTTTCAACTGAGATGTTGCACTATTCTCAATAAGCTTTTTATGAACAGGCAAGATGCCTGTTCCACAATATATAGTAAATTTTCTTGTGGAACAGGCAAGATGCTTGTTCTTGAGAATGGTGCAAGATGTGAGTTTCAATGCAACCTGCTACTATTTCGCCGATTTCTGCGCCTTGTTTTCCGGTTCGACAGATTGCAAAGCTTCGTCGAGAATTGCACGGGCTGACTCGGCTTTACTCCTAGCATCTCGATAGCGGACATTAGCTTGAGCGAAGTTTTTGAGAACCTTGAAACCATCTTTGAGGCTGGCGATTTCCTCGGCCGTCACTGCCTCATCTGTAAACAAAATGTCGATCGCCGCCCGGATTTTGAGTGCTTCTTCGCGGGATTCCATCACTTTCAATTTGAGACTTGCCAAATTGCTCAAAATCTGGACGGCTTCAGTAATCGCATCCTCGCCGTCAGATGCAGCATCTTCGATATCCTTAACTTCAACAAACTGCTTGGGCCCAAATCCCTCCACGAGTTCCGTAGGCAGCTTGCCCTCATCCATGAGATCCATCAGCCGATCCATCGCTTCTTCCCGGGCTTTGGCTGAATCTTTCCCTTTGACAGTTAAAATAATTTCGGGGCTTTGAGGAAGTGTATAGCGAACCATATTTTGACAGCCTGTGCGCGAAAACAATTGAATGATATTTTATCTTTATTCGATCGCCAGTTGCAGCTATCAATCCGCTCAATTACCAACCGCTTGCCAAAACTTGACATATATACACTCAAAAGGAACCCTCGACAATGAAAGATAAATTTCTTAACTTTCTCAACTTGCTTTTAGTAGCTGATGTGTTTTTCGTGTTTGCCATTTTTGGGTGGTTTGTGATCGCAGTAGCAGGTCGATCGACCGGGGTGAATCTCGGTTTTGATTTGTGGTACAGTCTCTGGCAGCCCGTATTTAATCCCGCCCTGGGAATTCTTATGGGCGGTGCTATTCTCAGCGGTATAATTAACCAAGTTTCTAAACGCCTCAATCCCAAGTAAAATTGATGTTTTGTTGGAGACGGTGATTGACGATGCTACTTAGTTGCCGATCGAACTTGTGGAATGCGTCAGAGATGAGGCACTTAATTAGGTCGATGAAGCGGGAAAATACATAAGTAGTCAAAAACAAGTGAAAAGCTCTGAATGAGCGATCTCTTATGAAAGCAATCACAAAAGTTATGATAGCTTTACATTCTGTTACAAAGTAAAGTTTATTTTCGCCTACATATTTACGTCGAAAATCAGGATTAGACGATCGGGATCTAAAAAAATCAACTCATGTTCTGAGTAACAAAAGTCGGGCATTAATTATGGGAGAACAAAAATGTATCGGTATCCTCACTAGCGGAGGTGACTGTGCAGGCTTAAACGCAGTTATTCGAGCTGTTGTCTACCGCGCAACGGGAACTTACAATTGGAAAGTGATGGGGATTCGTCAAGCCACCAAGGGATTGATGAGTCGTCCCCCTGAAGCAATTCCCTTGGATATTGAGAAAGTAGACTCGTGGCTCACCATTGGCGGTACGATGCTAGGCACGACAAATGAGGGCAACCCTTTTGCCTTCCCGATGCCTGATGGGAGTCTACGCGATCGTTCTGACGACATTATCGAAGGCTATCATCAACTAGGTCTGGATGCCTTAATTGGCATTGGTGGCGACGGCAGTCTCGCCATTCTCAGGAAGATTGCTCAACACGGCAATTTGAATTTAGTGGCTATTCCTAAAACTATTGATAATGATGTCGGAATTACCGAGCGTTCCATCGGTTTTGATACTGCTGTCAATATTGCCACTGAAGCACTCGATCGCTTGCATTTTACTGCGGCAAGTCACAGTCGCGTCATGATTGTTGAAGTCATGGGACGCGATGCTGGACATATTGCGATCAGTGCTGGAATTTCTGGGGGAGCTGATATAATTCTAATTCCAGAAATCCCTTACACAATTTCCAAAATCTGCGCCCAAATCCAAGAACGCCAAGACCGGGGAAAAAACTACTGTTTAATTATAGTAGCGGAGGCAGTTCGCACTGAAGAAGGCGAGTTAGTAATGCACACAAATCGCTTAGGTCAAAGTCGATTAGGCGGAATTGGTCAGTATTTAGCTGATACAATTTCTGACTGCAGCGGTGCAGAAACTCGCGTCACCGTTTTGGGACATATTCAACGCGGAGGAACTCCTTCATCGCTGGAAAGATTAATTGCTTCTGCTTTTGGCATCGCAGCAGTTGATTTAATTGCCGAAGACAAATATGACTGCATGGTATCTTGGCAAAAGCGGGAAGTTGTGAGCGTTCCTCTGGAAGATGCGATCGCCAAATACAGACCTGTAGACTTCGATGGTACTCTGGTTAAAACGGCCCGCGGTTTAGGGATTTGTCTGGGAGACTAAACAGTTACCCGTCCGATTTCTCAAAGATTTAGTCCGGGACGCACTCAGAAGCAAGAAACCGGGTTTTTCAACCGAGACTGAGGGTTTTAAGCCAGTGTATTGTCGTAAAAAAACCAAGGTGATGACCGTCTGTGCTTCCAGGACTAAGATTAACCTGGAAGCAGTGGCGTTTCAACTCTTTAGTGTAACTTGCAATCAGTTCCAATCGAGTATCGACCCAGAGCGCGATCGCACTCGGAACTACAAAATACCGCAACAAGTGGAAAGGTGAGAAATTGACACCATTTACTGCACAAATTAGAGTGCGTCATTACGAAATGGACGCCCTCGGTCACGTCAATAATGCTGTCTACCAGCATTATTTAGAACACGCTGCGATCGAACATTTAGAACACTTGGGATTTACACTCGATCGCTACCGGGAATTGGGCGGCGTCTTTGTAATGCGGCGGATAGAGATTGACTATTTGCGATCTGCCGCCTCGGGCGATCGACTGGAGATATCCACTTGGATCGAACAAATGCGCGGCCCGCGCGCTGTCCGCCGCTACGAAATTCGCTTAGCTGGAAGTGACGAAATCTTGTTAAAAGCCGAGGCGCTTTGGGTTTGGGTTGAAGTTACCACCATGCGACCGCGAGCAATTCCCAAACAAATAATTGATATTTTTGAATCACAATCTCAAGCATTACCAACATAGAGAAAAAATCAACTATTATATTTGCAAAATCCTGTAAAACTCTATTGGTTTGTAGCGAGGACTTCAGTCTCCTATTCCCCGTTTGTAGAAGTGCAAAAAGTTGATTGTCGCCGGGGCCGCAAATCCCGATGGCAAAAAGTCGGATTGCCCGCCTGCCAGTTTGGATGCCGCAGAGGTACGATGGAATATAGGGAGGGAGGCCAAGCCCGCGAAGGTTAAGCTTGGTGACAATACCCACAGGAAGGAAAAAATGACACTTAACTTGCGGCGACCGATTTTGATAGGCGGAATAGGACTTTCAGCAGCGCTGTGGCTGCTGGAAACTCTACAGCATTCGGGTTCAGAAATGGGCGAAACGGCACTCATCGGCTTGGCGGCTGCCGGTGCGGGGTATTGGTGGTGGAAGCAACAATCCCCCAAACTCGAACTCGGACTCCCGGAACCCCTGGCGAACCGGGAAGCAGCCGAAAAAGCGATCGCGACTTCCGAAGCGGCAATTAAATTGCTAGCCTCAGAAGCTCAAAACTCCGCCGATCCTGCTAATCTAACAGCAAAGCTCGATCGGCTCAGAACCGAATTAGACAGACAAGATTTGCGGATTACCGTAACTGGCGGCAAAGCTGTCGGCAAAACTGCCTTAATTCAAGTTTTAAATTCTAATTGGGCATCTCAACACCCGCAAAAGCTTAGTTTACAAGAAACAGCACCGCTATTTGCTAATACAAATGCCGATGCCAAAATCAATGGTGATTTAGCGCTGTTTGTGACAGCGGGCGACATCACAGATTCCGAATTTCAAACATTATCTCAGCTAGCAGCAGCAGGTCAGCGCGTGCTGCTAGTCTGGAACAAACAAGACCAATATTTGCCAGAACAGCAGTCGCAGGTTTTGAACTCTTTGCAGCAGAAAATGCAAGGAATATTGGGAACCGAAGATATAATTGCGATCGCAGCTTCTCCCAATTCTATTAAAGTGCGCCAGCACCAAGCGGACGGCACATTTAAAGAACGGATCGAAAATCAAGTCTCTCAACTCGAAGCGCTGACGGAAAGATTGACTAAAATCTTAACTGAAGAACGGCAACAGTTGGTCTGGGCGAGTGCAGTGCGCGAGGCGGCAGGTATCAAGTTAGAGGCAAAAACCTTCTTAAATGCAGTCAGGCGCGATCGGGCAATTCCCATTATCGAACAATATCAGTACATCGCCGCCGCCACCGTGTTTGCTAATCCGGTTCCCGCTTTAGACTTGCTAGCAACAACCGCCATCAGCACCCAACTCGTAATCGATCTCGGTGCTATCTACCAGCAAAAGTTTTCCTTAGACCAAGCTAAGACAGTAGCGGCAACTTTGGCTAATCAAATGTTCAAATTGGGATTAGTAGAACTGTCTACCCAAACTATTACTGGACTGCTGAAAAGCAATGCCGTCACCTATGTAGCAGGAGGCGCGGTGCAGGGAATTAGTGCAGCCTATTTTACCAGAATAGCAGGACTGAGTTTAATTGAATATTTCCAAAGTCAAGAACTGGAAAATGCTGCCCAAGGCATTTTCAATCTCGACAAGTTGACTAAAACTTTGCAAGCAGTATTTACGCAAAATCAGCAAGTTTCCTTCTTGCAATCTTTCGTCAACCAAGTGGCGAGTCGCCTTTCATCTCAGGTATCTGGGCCCGAAACCGTTAAGTCGGCGGCCAATTAAGTAAAATAAAGGAACAGGCAAGATGCCTGTTCCACAAGACAGTTTTTCTGTTGTGGAACAGGCATCTTGCCTGTTCCCCGGCCCAACCAGGCAACCAGTTAATATTTTCCTTCTTCCTTCTTCCTTCTGTTATACAATCAAATAAAGTTTGCACGATGATACAAACTCAACCAAAAATACTAAGCTTTGAAGAATTTCTAGAAGATAAATCCGAAAACAGATGCTACGAACTCCACGACGGGGTAATGGTTGAAATGCAGCCAACAGGAGAACACGAAGATATCACAGCATACCTTGTTCAAGAATTTACGCTGCTCTACACCCAACAGCAACTTCCATACCGCATTCCCTCGAAAGCCCTAGTTAAGCCACCAGCTAAAGATACAGGATATATTCCTAATGTTTTGCTATTAAACCGTCAGGCTTTAGCATCTGAACCCCTATGGTTGAAGTCAGCAACAATCACCCAAGGAACATCTATCCCGCTACTTGTTGAAGTTGTCAGTACCAACTGGCGCGACGATTATCTCAAAAAGTTGGCAGATTACGAAATGATGGGCATCCTCGAATATTGGATTGCGGATTATGCTGCATTGGGCGGAATACGTCATATTGGCGACCCCAAAGCACCCACCATCTCGGTTTGCCAGCTTGTGGACGGAGAGTATAGAATTACACAGTTCAGAGGGAGCGATCGCATTATTTCACCTACATTTCCCAATATGGAGCTGAACGTTGAGCAAATTTTCCGAGGCGGAGCCTAGTGTTAGGGAAAAGAACAGGCAAGATGCCTGTTCCACAAAATTTTTTTTGTTATTGTGGAACGGGCAAGATGCCCGTTCAATATTTTTCGGAAAACTCATAACTAAAAAATTATAAATTTATGAAAAATTGTATTAAAATAAGAAATAGGATTTATAATTCGACGATCAATTATACCTGCTTAAAAAAGCCGATCGCCAATGGCTGACAATTCCCTTCAAGAAAATCGCTTATCCCTTGCCCGCGCCAGTTTGCGCGAATCCCTGGCGCGCTATTCCCACCTGCGCCAAGGGAAAAAAAACTCGAATAATACAGAATTAGAAGCGGCGCTGCAATATCAGTTAGATATCTTAACTTCCACCTCAGAAAAACTAGACCACAACGTCATTCGCATTGCTACTTTCGGCTTAGTCAGCCGTGGCAAGTCAGCCGTATTAAACGCGCTTTTAGGTCACAAAATTCTGCAAACCGGCCCTCTCAACGGTGTGACTCAGTGGCCGCGTTCCGTGCGTTGGAGTGTGCCTTTATCCTTCCTTGAAAGCGACGAATCCCCCCAACCCCCCCCTGGCAAGGGGGGGAAAGGAGGGGTGCAAGTTGAATTAATCGATACTCCCGGACTTGATGAAGTTGGGGGCGAAGTGCGCGGCGAAATGGCGAAACAAGTAACTCGCCAAGCTGACTTAATTCTGTTTGTCGTTGCAGGGGATATCACCCGAACTGAATATCAAGCACTGTGCGAATTGCAAACAGCTCAAAAACCGCTGATTTTAGTTTTTAATAAAATTGACCTTTATCCCGAATTAGACAGAAAAGCTATTTACCAAAGTTTGCAAGCGCTGGGAAATACTGAACAGTTAGCAACCGCTGCGGTAACAGACCAAACAGATAGCGAAAATTTGTCCGATCGCCCAAACCACTCCTCCGATAAATCTACTGCAAAATCACCGCCTAAAATTGCCAAATCATTAGAAATAGTCATGGTAGCCGCCGAACCCGCGCCGGTGCAAGTGCGGGTGGAATGGTCCGACGGAAGAGTAACTAACGAATGGGAGTCGCCGCCCGCGCAGATAGACGAACTCAAACATAAAATTCTCACAATTCTTAACAGAGAAGGTCGATCGCTCCTCGCTCTAAATGCTTTAGTTGAAGCTAGAGATGCCGAAGCAAACATTGCCCGTCACGTTCTCAAATTGCGACAAACAGAAGCCGAAGATTTAATCTGGCAATTTGCAAAATATAAAGCTTTGGCTGTCGGTTTAAATCCAGTGGCCTTCTTGGATGTAATGGGAGCAACTGTCGCCGATTTAGCCTTAATTCGCTCTTTATCCAGACTTTACGGTTTACCTATGACTGGTTACGAAGCGGGGAAACTTTGGCAGACTATTTTCTCCAGTGCTGGTGGCGTACTTTTAGGAGAATTGGGTAGCAGTTTTCTGTTGGGATTTGGCAAAAGTGTGGCCGCTGCGGCCCCGCAAATCGGCTTTTCTACTTTTGCCGGAGTTGCTGTCACTCAAGCTAGTTTAGCAGCTTACGGAACCTATGCTGTCGGTCGTGCCGCCCAAGTTTATTTAGAAAAAGGCTGCACCTGGGGTCCCCTGGGACAAGATACGGTAATTCAAGAAATTCTCGCCACCATCGAGCGTAATACAATTATCGATCGCTTGCAGCAAGAGTTTAAAATTGGCAATTAAAAATTGCCCTAGTAGTTGAGTAGGGTAGGTCAGCAGAGGGTTATTTGTGAATAATCGAAAAGCTAGAATCTGACGCACCCTACAGCTTATACTCTTATACCATTGTCAAAAAAAATGCAACTTTAGGTGAGATCCAAACCACGATAGCTCACGGTGACTCCCAAGTCTTTAATCGAAAATGGTATTACCGTCTCGCGATTCTCACACCTTCCCTAAAATGGGCGATCGTCGCAATTACCGCTATAGAAAAGTAAAATATTCTAATCAGCCAAAAACAAACCCGCATTGACCAAGAAACAATAGTCGGAGCAATACCTGTGAACTGTACAAATCTGGAATTAACTTTTTTTTCAAAGCTGTCCAGGTCTTTCATCTCCGATTGTTTCGTCGGAATAACGGGAAACTGACCAGTATATACGTAATAACCGATAAAACCAGGCAATCCTACTTTTCTATTCAAAAATGAGTTAGTTAAGGTTGCAGTTTGCGGAGGCGATAATTTATCCGATTCTTCCACTTTTTCTAGCCAAGAATTATATCGAATGGCTGGCGTAATCATGAAAACTAAGGGAACTACAAGTATCAACAAAGCAGCACTAATTTTGCGACCGTATTGAGGGTGTAGAAGCCTTGTCGCCACACCCACTCCCATACCGATAAAAGCAAATACCAATATATTTAACAGTTCAATAATTTCGATACCCCTCAACAAATCGCCGATAATCAGAATTGTATATAATAATTTGTCGGCTAGTAGCAGAGCTGCCCACTTGATGAGAATTGAAACGCCTACAATAGTAGCTACAATCGCCACATACCCGATGCCACCTAGAACGTAGATTAAAATTGAGCCGGCTTGTTTTAATGATTGCATGGAATTATTCACTTAGTGAAAGTTTAGGAGTCTGATTGACAAAAATTTTGAAATTTTAGAGCAATCTGGAGTTCCAAATTTGATTTTTAAAATAGATTAGCTTGACATCTTGAAATCAATCTACAATCTATAATCTACAATCGATCGACAAGTTCCCGCGCGGCCGCTTTGGTGACTTGTGCGATCCGTTCCTTCACAACATCCTCTTCGATCGCCCTCGGCTCTGTTTCTGGTTCGCGATCGATCCCCAACCATAAAAGATACTCGATATTACCGGCCGGGCCAAGTAAAGGCGACCACGTTAAGCCACGTTGCTGCCATCCTAAAGCTGTGGCTGCCTTCCACACTTGAAAAATCGCATCAGCTTGAGTTGCTGAGTCTCGCACTACGCCTTTTTTCCCGACTCTCTCGCGCCCTACCTCAAACTGCGGCTTTACCAGCAACACCGCTTCTCGCGGTGGTGCCAACAATTCCCACAGCGCCGGTAAAATCTTATCCAGGGAAATAAACGACACATCTACTACCGCCAAGTCTGCTCGCTCCAAGTCGCCGTAAAGGTCAGCAGCAGTCATGTACCGCAAATTGGTGCGTTCTTTCAAAATTACCCTCGGATCATTCCTCAAGCCCCAATCTGCTTGACCGTAGCCAACATCTACGCCGTACACTAGGGCGGCGCCGGCTTGCAGGAGACAGTCGGTAAAACCGCCTGTGGAAATGCCACCGTCGAGACAAATTCTGCCTGTAACGGGAATCGCAAAAACTTCTAAAGCTTTGGCTAATTTGTCGCCGCCTCTAGAAACATAGCGCGATCGCTCTTTAATCTGAATTTTTGCTGCAATGTCAACCTCAGTGCCCGGTTTGTCAACTACCTGTTGGTTGATGGAGACTTTCCCAGTCCGAATCAATGCCTGAGCTTGCTGTCTTGAACTGCACAAATCTAGGCTGACCAATAAAGTGTCTAGTCGCTGTTTAGCCAAGGTTTTTAATCTGTACGGATAGGGTTAAGAAGTACCAGATTAGCACTTACGGACAAGCCCGACTGCTGATTTTTGGCGATTATTTTGGTTTTTGGCTCATCGCGCGGCATTGGTCCCACCTCACATTATGTGATTGAGATCGCTCGGATTGTGTACTTTTATCACAAATAAACTGTCATAAAATCACACAAAAAATGGGGCCAATAGCAGATGATTTATATGCAGCTAAGAGCACTACAACTATCACCAGGGCGATCGACCATGAAAACAATTAACTTTCCTATCAGAAATGTGGGCAATTGTCAAGAAAATCCCCTCGCCTTCGTCAGCGGTGACATCATCCACATTCTTTACCCCAACGGCGAAGTAGAAGCAAGAACCGCCCAACAAGTCAATCTGGGCCAAACCAAAAATCCCCTAGACAAATGCCTTGTCTGGGGATTTGTTGGCGATTTTTAGCATCAGTTGCAAACAAGAATGCAATTATAGGGAAGCTCCAAACCCTTAATTTATCAGTCATTCCCAATTATTCAAATTTTTAATCTATAATTTTTAATCTATAATTTTTAATCTGAAATCTTTAATCTGAAATCTTTAATCTAAAATTGTATAACCCATAAAAAAAGATCGCTTGGAGGCTGTGAGGCCAAAAAAAGCGATCGATCTAACTGCAAGCCACAAATGCAATTTGCTGTTAAAAGAATTAGCAAATTGACTTAAATATCTTGTTCGCTCAATTCGCGAATCAAGTAATCAAAAGGCTGCTCCAAAAAAGGCCCCACAGACAAGCCAGCAGCTTCCACCTGAGCCTTAACCATCTCTTTCATAATGCTAATCCCCATCACCGTCGGGCCAATGGGAACGCTTAGAGAATTGTAAGTTTCCCGCAAACCTTGCAGCACGCGCTCGTCCAGCACGTCGGTACTTCCAGCCACCAGGGCGTAAGTAGCATAGCGCAAGTAGTAGTCCATATCCCGCAGACAAGCCGCGTAGCGACGAGTCGTGTAGGCATTTCCCCCGGGACGGATCAGTTCCGGCTGTTCAGCAAATAGCTGGATACCAGCTTGCTTGACAATTGCCGCAGCATTGCTGTTAATCGCAGCCGCCGCCTGTACCCGTGCCGTACCCGTTGCAAAATAAGATTTCAACCGATCGATACCATCTCGGTCTAAATACCTACCAGCAACATCATAATTTTCAATCAGGCTCGTCACTGCATCGCGCATAAGTTTCTCTCCCAAAAATCTTTATCAATACTTTGCTATCTGAGACAGACCGCCTATTGTAGACTACTACAAATCGGCGTTTGATTAAGATTTGAGATGGGATTTTAACTCCAGGTAGTCTATCCCCGGCAAACTGTCGTAAAATTCAGCCGTTTGCCTTGTATCTTTAGCCGAAAAATCGACAGGGCAAGAATCTCAAACTGCCTGGCCACACTGGGCCCCTATTTCAAAGTTTTGTAGCCATAGATACAAAATAGTGGATACTGAAAGCCTACGATCGCCCAAACAGTCTGAAATCGGCCGATCGCCAAGACACAACCAATATCAGGAGTAAGTCATGTTCCAGACACCCCAAGAAGCCTTAAACTACATAAAAGAAAATAAGATCCAGATCGTTGACCTCAAATTCATCGATATGCCGGGGATCTGGCAGCACCTTTCCCTGTACCACGACCAAATCGACGAAACCGCATTCACAGACGGCGTACCCTTCGACGGTTCCAGCATTCGGGGCTGGAAAGCCATCAACGAATCAGACATGACGATGGTCATCGATCCGACCACCGCTTGGATGGACCCGTTCATGGCAGAACCGACCATCAGCTTCATTTGCAGCATCAAAGAACCTCGCACGGGCGAACCTTACAGTCGCTGTCCTCGCACGATCGCCCAAAAAGCCATAGACTACTTGCTTTCCACGGGTCTTGGCGATACAGCATTCTTTGGCCCGGAAGCAGAATTCTTTATTTTTGACGACGTTCGCTTCGACCAAACCCAAAATTCCGGCTACTATTACGTAGATTCGATCGAAGGTCGCTGGAATTCCGGCAAAGAAGAAGCAGGCGGCAACCTCGGCTACAAACCGCGTTACAAAGAAGGTTATTTCCCAGTAGCACCAACCGATACCTCTCAAGACATGAGAACGGAAATGCTGCTGACAATGGCAAAATGCGGCGTACCCATCGAAAAACACCACCACGAAGTCGCCACCGGCGGTCAATGCGAACTCGGCTTCCGCTTTGACACTTTGGTAAAAGCCGCCGACTACTTGCTGACTTACAAATACGTCATCAAAAACGTCGGCAAAAAATACGGCAAAACCATCACCTTCATGCCCAAACCGCTGTTTAACGACAACGGTTCCGGGATGCACGTTCACCAGTCGATTTGGAAAGACGGCAAACCTCTATTTGCAGGCGATCAATATGCAGGTTTCAGTCAAATGGGACTGCATTACATCGGTGGCATTCTCAAGCACGCCCCGGCACTTTTGGCACTCACCAACCCCACGACCAATTCCTACAAGCGTTTAGTTCCGGGCTTTGAAGCGCCTGTAAACTTAGCTTACTCTCAAGGAAATCGATCGGCATCAGTGCGGATTCCGTTGTCGGGAACCAACCCCAAAGCCAAGCGGTTAGAATTCCGCTGTCCCGATGCCACATCCAACCCCTATTTAGCATTTGCAGCCATGCTGTGCGCCGGCATAGACGGCATCAAGAATCAAATCGATCCGGGCGAACCTTTGGACGTGGATATCTACGACCTTTCCCCTGAAGAATTGAGCAAAATTCCTTCGACTCCCGGTTCCTTGGAAGGCGCTTTAGAAGCTTTAGAAAAAGACCACAGTTTCTTAACTGAAACCGGGGTATTTACCGAAGACTTCATCCAAACCTGGATTTCCTACAAACTCGACAACGAAGTCAACCCGATGCGGCTGCGTCCTCACCCCTACGAGTTTGCTCTCTACTACGACTGTTAGATAGTTAATAATTAAAAATTAAAAGTTAAAAATGGTAATTATACCATTTTTAACCGAGGATTTTTAATTAATAAGAACGCCGCCCTTAAAAGCGGCGTTCTTTTTGAGTTTAGAACTGCTGGATCAGCGCCCTGACTCTCCGGTTGCCCGACACTATCAGGGCGAAGCTATTAGTAGTAGCGCCCTCTGTAGCCTCCGAGACATCCTCTACAGCCCATTTAGTTGCTTTCTCATCAACAATAAACAAATCGTCAGCGGCAGTGCCTTCCTGAACCCGATATATCTTATTCAGAATAAAACGTGTCCTCGCCTCGGCTTTTGGTATGCCCGTAACTTGATCTGGATCTACAGAGATGACACTGCCTTCTTTTAATGTACCTTTGGAGTTGCTTAAATTGCGATCGCTTTTTTCTGCTATTTGCACGCTGGGAAGCTGCAAAGAAGGCTCAGTATCAGAGATATTCGAGGCACCAGCTAGCGCCCCACTTTTTCCCAAACCGAGAACCGCTGCAAAAGCCGTCAAAATTAGCAAAAACTTGAAATGATTCACTGTATTTATGCTCGTTTATTTGTGAGGTGCTGCACTCATTCTAAATTAGCAATTAGCAATTAACAATGACTAAACAATGTCCGATATTTTTGTGATGGTACGCAATCAGAGTAATAATGCCATGACTTCAGTTGACGGCATTGCTTTTGTCACTTTACTGACTTGGGGGGGACAAGTGCTGGCCGAGGAGACAGTTGATCTGTTTGAGGCAGATGTGAATTTTGATAACCTGAAGCAGGGAAAATATACTGTAGTTGTCAGGCACGAAGGCGTTGAACCTCGATCGGCAACCTGTAGTGTTACAATCACCGATGAAGATAAAGTAATCATGCTGACATTTATTTACCTAGAACTAGAACGGGTGCTGCTGGGCATTCAAACTTCAACAGAAGAAAGACTATGACCGTGAAAGTTACTCCGCCAAATTCAATTAAAATGTTTCGCTATCGAGTACATTTCTTGGCAAAAGACCTGTGGAGGGAAAAAAACCCGGTTTGTCGGATGAATCTGGCTTTACAGTTAGCCGATGTGGCGACAACTCTGGCTAGGTTGGAAGTAGAAGAGGCGCGAAAATTTCAACAAGAGTCTGCTAGTGTTGAGGCCCAAGACTCGACGGAACCTGAACATTTTTGAGTGTGTGAGATTGCTTTTTGTGCTCCGCGCAGCGCTTGCGTGATATCAGTTTACAAAAAAAATAATGTAATTGTCAGCCCGTGTTCCAAACCCTGATAGTCATCAGTCATTTTTAATCTAAAATCTAAAATCTAAAATGGATCGAACCTGAAAAGTTTTGAGTGTATGAGGTTGCTTTGTGTGATCCGCGCAACCCTTGCGTGATAGCAGTTTAAAAAAATAATCTAACTGTAGAAAAGCTCCAAACCCTGATAGTCATCAGTCATTTTTAATCTAAAATCTAAAATCTAAAATTGTATGACTCGCAACTCCAAACTATTGTCGTTGGTCGATCGAGTAAAAAAAATCTCTGTATAAAGTTCAATCTGCTTGCTACACAACAACTTTCTGCCTTGCGACGGAATTGGTTGTCGAAAAAACTGCGTTACACTTATATAAGTATCTTTACAAAACAACATAAAAGCATGACTGTTGCCTATCCCCGCAAGCTTCGCAACGCTATGGGAGCGCGCGAAATTTTAGCTAATGTAGTACGCGATCGCGAAATTCACCTGATCACCCTCAACCGCTACCGCTACAGCGAACAGCGCAGTTGCAAAGACCTCACGGACGTGATTGAACGGCTAGACGGAGAACCGGCCGAACTCGTGCGCGACCTCTCCCGGCACATTTCCGACGAAGCGCGACACGCCATGTGGCTGACAGATTTGCTGGTAGACTTGGGCCAAAATGTGGGAAGGCCGCCGGGAGTCTCCTACATTGACGAATTTGAAAGGTTGTATGACAGCGAGCAACAAGACCCCACCAAAGACCGCGAAGATTTTGTAATTTCTTCCCTGGCCGCGATTAACGTCACCGAAAAGCGGGGCTGCGAATACTTCTCAGCCCACATCCACGCCCTCAAACAGGCTCCCCAAACCGACGAAAACGTCAAAATTCGCGAAACAATCGAAAAGATTTTTCCCGAAGAAGCTGGTCACGTCCGCTGGGGCAACCGCTGGCTGGGCTCTATAGCTGCCAAAAGCCAGGAACACCGCCAGAAGGTGGAACAGGCAAAGCGCAAGTATGTGGCGATCGAACAAGCAGCTTTTGAATCGGGAATGGATATCATGCTGGGGGCAGAACTCCGTCGCGTCACCCGCCTGGTAGACATTGCCAACACCATGCCGATGTGGGAACGCCCGCAATACCTGATGGAACGCTTGCCGGCCACCCTGCTCGCCCCCGACCTGCAAATGACCAGAGTCGATGTAGCTCAGCGGGCCTGGAACCGCGACCCGCAGGCATTTGTGGAGAAATTTGTGCCGATGTTCCTCAACGGCTTGAATACCATTGAGAAGAAGCCGGCGGCGACTAAGCCCAAGGCTTAAAAACGATCGCGAACCCGGTTGAAACCGCTCTGCAAGTCAAACTTGCGCCTGCCTCCCCAAATAAGCGAGATATACTGGTTCCGAGGCTATGCCTGGGAACCAGTTATTTAAAGTCATAATTTTAAGCTTGAGCAAGTAAACTGATTATTGGAATAGTTTTCCGTCTAAATATAATCATGACTACCAGCGAGCCGAACATACAAACAGCTTCCACAGAAAGCCTCTCAAGTGAAAGCGCGATCGCCGATGCCCAGGTCGAAAAAGCCACAGCCGTCACCTATGCAGAAGAAATTGAAACTGTCATCGCCAGCATGGCTGTAGACCAAAAAGTGATGGTCGGTCAAAGTGAAGCTGGCGGACATCTTTGGAAGTTTAAGTACGGCAGTGTTGAAGTGTTCGTGCAACTCACCGGGGAAACAGAAGATGATACTTTGACTGTTTGGGCTTTTGTACTGCAGTTGCCAGCGAAGAATGAAGCTCAATTAATGCGGAAAATTCTAGAAATGAATTGGCTGTCTACTTTAGAATCTCATTTTGCCATTGTTGATAATCAAGTTGCCGTAGTATCGACTCGGACGATGGCGGAAATCTCGACCGGGGAAATTTCTCGGGTTATTACTATTGTCGCCACTATCGCCGATGACAACGATGACCTGCTGCAAGCAGAATTCGGTCAGTAGTCATTAGTTAACAGTTAACAGTCAACCCTTCGACTCCGCTCAGGGCGACGCAGTTAACAGTTAACAGTTAACTAATATGCAGGCCCTGCGATCCAAGCAATAGTAATTCCCAGCCCCAACCCTACAAGCACTTGAAAAGGAGTGTGTCCCAGCAACTCTTTCAGGCGAGCCTCATTAAGGTTGTGATCTTCTTCAAAAAACTCGTCAATAATTTGGTTGAGGATGCGAGCTTGCTTGCCTGCTGCTTGGCGGACGCCTGCTGCGTCGTACATCACAATAATTGCAAAGATCGCAGCGATCGCAAAATCCGGACTTTCCCATCCCATCGTTTGTCCCACTCCAGCAGCCAAAGCGCCCACAAAAGACGAGTGAGCGCTGGGCATTCCCCCCGTTGTTACTAAATACCGAAGATTAAACTTGCGATTTTTAACCAACTCGATCGGCAACTTCATGATCTGAGCCGCTAGACAAGCGAGCAAAGCAACCATGAGTACATGATTGTTTAAAATGCCGCTGCAAATTTCCTGCATAGTGTTTGGTATTTCTAGTTACTGCGGCTGGTAATAAAATCGGCGATCGCCAGCAGCGGTAGAGCTTTGCTCCCAAACACTGCCAATTGAGCCTTAGCATCAGCCACAAGCTGCGAAGCTTGGCGCCGAGACTCCTCAATTCCCCACAAACTCGGATAAGTGACTTTTCCTGCTTGAACATCTTTGCCAGCAGTTTTGCCCAGTTCTTCTTGGGTAGCAGTAATATCCAAAATGTCGTCAATGATCTGGAAAGCCAACCCAATATTTTGAGCGAAACGAGACAGCCGCTGCAAATCGGCAGCCGAGGCCCCAGCCAGAATAGCCCCACAAACTACGCAGGCTTCTAACAGCGCGCCTGTTTTGTGAGCGTGAATATAATTCAAAGTTTCCAGAGAAACATCTGTCTTTCCTTCAGATTCCAAATCTACCACCTGACCGCCTACGAGTCCAGCAGCACCCGATGCCCGCGCTAAATGGGCGATCGTCTGCAACACCTGTTGGGGGGGTACGTTCTCAGTTTTAGTGGCGATAAATTCAAAAGCATAGGTCAGCAAACCATCGCCAGCCAAAATGGCGATATCCTCGCCGTAGACTTTGTGGTTCGTCAGTTTGCCACGCCGGTAGTCGTCATTGTCCATTGCCGGCAAATCGTCGTGAATCAGTGACATCGTGTGGATCATTTCCAAAGCGCAAGCTGTCGGAATTGCCATAGATGTAGTGCCGCCGGCCAGTTCGCAGCTAGCCAGACACAGGATCGGACGCAGGCGCTTGCCCCCCGCTAGCAGCGAGTAGCGCATTGCTTCGTAAATTTTTTCTGGGTAGATGACCGGCAGTGCACTGTCGAGAGCTACCTCGATCGCCTCTTTTCGCTTGACTAGATAAGTAGATAAATCGAAAGAGGATTCCGGTTGGGACGAACCCATTTCTGTTGCCAATACCATCCCTTGCTCTCTTGTACTGAATAGTTACGTGGGATATTGTGAGCCGTTGGGGTCGGATCGTGCCGACTTTTACGGCGGTAGTTGCTCGAACTCCGAGCATCAATTAATCATTCTACGGGTGTTGTTGCACAGAAAATCTTTGAGTTTTGATAACTTTGTCAAATTACCAGTCAATCTAAAATTTACAATCTCAAATATCAAATCCGCTGCTGCAGTCTGGCGACTTCCAAAAACCGCTGCACCGCAGCCGTTGGATCGCTGCGCCAAATTAGAGCGATCGCCACAATGCAGGTTGATTCTGGTAACGCTTTGTAAACTACCCCGCTGCGCTGGAAATTTTGCATTGACGCCGGGACGATCGCCACTCCCATCTCGGCCGCTACCAGACTGACAATAGTTTGCATTTGAATTGCTTCTTGAGCCGCGATCGGGCTAAAACCTGCTTGCTGACAAAGACTGACGATCGCATCGTACAATCCCGGAGCCTGGGAACGGGGAAATAGGATGAACGGTTCTGTGGAAAGTTCACGTAATTCAAGATGCGTGCGATCGGCCGCCGGATGTGTTTCTGGCAGTGCCACGATCAGCGGTTCTCGAAAAACGATTTCAGAATTTATCCCATCTTCCTCAACCGGAGGGCGCACGAAGCCGATATCAATTTGCCCGAACCGCAGCCGCTGCAACTGTTCGTTTGTCGTCAGTTCGTGCAGTTCCAGTTTGACGGCGGGACATCGAGTGCGAAAGGCCTGCAAAATTGCTGGAACCACGTTGTGTGCTGCAGAACTCACAAAGCCGATCGTCAGTTGGCCGAGTTCGCCCCGACTGGTTTGTCGGCCGAGTTGAATTGCTCGATCGACTTGCTGCAGAATTTTCCCGGCTTCCTCGAAAAAAACCTGTCCCGCTGCCGTTAAATGCACCGTCCGCTTGGTGCGACGAAACAGTTGAAACCCCAACTCTGCCTCTAAATGCTGGATTTGTTGGCTCAGCGGAGGTTGGGCAATATGCAGTTTTTCGGCTGCACGAGTGAAATTCAGTTCCTCTGCAACTGCAATGAAATAACGCAAATGCCGAAGTTCCATAGCTCCCCAATCATTAATATTTTAAAAGTATAAGTGGTTAGTTAAACATATATTGGACATTTATGAAGACATTTCATACAGTGATTAATAGGCGAAATTGAGAATTAAACAATGGCTAATTTGGATATCAAAATTAGAGAAGCAGAGCTAGCAGATTTGGAACTAATTCTTGCTTTTATTTCGGAAAAATCAGAATTCGATGGAGTTCCACATCTTTTAGAAGCAACAGCAGACAAATTGAAGCAAACACTATTATTTGTCGAGTCTCCCCTAGTGCGAGTATTGTTGGCGGAAGTTGGCGACACAGCGGTAGGGTTTGCGATGTTTTATGCTTCCTATTCAAGTCTTTTGGCGCAGCCTTGCCTTTGGCTTGATGATTTATTTTTGCAATCTCATTTTCGCGGTATGGGAGTCGGTACAGCACTGTTAAAGTCTTTGGCACGAATTGCTGAGTCCACAAATTGCGGGCGTATGGAATGGACTGTTAATACTGGCAATGTGCCGGGAATTGCTTTTTACCAAAAGCAGGGAGCGCGGATTTTGGAAAATATTAGACTTTGCCGTATTGATGGGGATGCAATTAATCTGCTTGCTGGCCAATAATTTAATAACGAACCGCGAAGGCGCGTTAGGCGAAGCCGCGCGTAAGCGCTAGGACACGAAGAGAAAACAATAGAAAACAAGAGAAGAAATGTCACAATATTTTTGGAATTCTGCCCTTTATGAGAAAAATCATGCTTTTGTTTGGCAGTACGGTGAATCAATTGTGGAGTTACTCGCTCCGAAGGCTGGTGAACAAATTCTGGATTTGGGCTGCGGTACGGGACAGTTAACTGAAAAGATTGCTCAAAGTGGTGCTTTTGTGCAAGGTATTGATTCCTCTTTGTCGATGATTTCTACGGCAAAAATAAACTACCCTCACATTAACTTCGCTGCCGCAGATGCGAGGAGTTTTCAAGTAGAAGAGCCGTTAGATGCTGTTTTTTCTAATGCAGTTTTGCACTGGATTAAACCGCCGGATGCTGTGATTAATTGTGTGGAAAAAGCGCTGAAGCCGGGAGGGCGTTTTGTTGCTGAGTTTGGCGGTAAGGGGAACGTGGGGGCGATCGTCCGCGCACTTTTGAGTGTTTTGTCAGAAATTGGTTGCCAGGAGCCTGAAGCGCTTAATCCTTGGTATTTTCCGAGTATTGGCGAGTATGCTGGGCTTTTGGAAAAGCAGGGATTTGATGTGGGTTATGCGGTTTTGTTCGATCGCCCGACTCCCCTAGAAGGTGGCAGCGCGGGTATGGTAAATTGGATTGAAATGTTTGCTGGCGGGTTTTTGTCGGGGTTGTCTGATGATGTGCGATCGCACGTAATTAACGCAGTTGAAGAACGTTTGCGATCGGCGCTTTACCGCGATGGTAATTGGATTGCAGATTACCGGAGAATTCGCGTTGTTGCTGTCAAAAATTCCTCACGGTAAATCATAGTGATTAGTGATTTCGATCAGACCATAAAATCGCTACTACACCAACTTTCTTGCGCCGATGCGGACTCAAAGAGTAGATAATTTTACAATACTTACGCTGCACAGTCAATTTTTACACCACCCCTAGTAGTAAGGTGCGAAATACGCACCTTACTACTAGCGTTTCTGCGTAACTCCTGTAAATATCAGGAGTTAATTTCTGGCTAACAATATGATAAGTTTGTCAGCTTACCACTGATTGTCCTGAACTTAGAAACCCTGAACGGAAACAATCCTGCTTTGTAGTTCATTAGGCGTTACATCGCCTACCAAACCTAAAATCGCGTTAGAATTTCTAACTCTGATTAGAGTTCCTGAACCAGGGCCGCTCAATTCGCTGGTCAGCTCTGGAGGGAGGACTTGTAGTAAAGCTTGTGGGAAGTCGAACCTATATGTTACTGTCACATCCTCTACCGGCTCCAACACTATATCATTGACCGTTAAGCCACTCGCTAATCCAATGCGATCTACATCAGGATCAAAACCTCCGATCAGATCACTAAAATTGATATCTGTAGTGGCAGGATCTATTCCCAGAACGCATAAATTATTGCCAAACTCACAACTTAAGAAGTCTCTGCCCAAGCCGCCAACCAGAGTGTTATTCCCCTCTCCGCCGTCTAAAAAATCATTGCCTCTACCCCCAAATAAAATATCATCGCCAACGTCTCCAGTAAGGAAATCAGCATCTAGACCACCACTGAGGCAGTCATTTCCATCAGATCCATTCAGGAAATCTCTCCCTTTTCCCCCAAATACAGAATCGTTGCCTGCAAAACCTGTGAGAAAATCTTCCCCTTCATTTCCCCTACCGTGTACACACAAGTTGATTCTGAGCTAGTTTCCATCCCAAAAAGATGGATTCAAACTGTCGGAGTCCATG
>NZ_JAUBQW010000300.1:0-1449 GCF_036701485.1 Microcoleus sp. Pol11C3
GGCACATCTCTTGATGAAATTATTCGTGCTTATTGTGCATGAATAGTGTCTCATACTTATTTGAAATGACTATACCTCAAATGCTTTGCCATCCATAGAGTTATCCATTGTCATGAGTGCCACTACTCGCTTGATACTAATTGCACCAATTACTGTGACTTTTTTCCCGGGCGTAAAAAGGTTTAACCGCATAGGCTCGCTTTGCCTCGTTCGGAACGTGCATGAGTTCGGTTTAAACAAGCGTAATACTCCAGTCTCATCTAAAAATACGCTCATTTTTAGGTTCGATATGCTTGACTTTTTCCCAATACTCTAACCTTAACTTCATGACTCTTTCTGTTCCGGCTTGGCTACTCCTGACTGTTTTTTTTTACGATTTAATCCCAACTTCTGCAGGGCGTTACACATGGCTGTTCTACCCACCCAATTTCCCGTCCGTTCGCCAAGCCAAATGAAGGAACACAATTCTAGTAAGGTTGCATCGGGATGTGCTGCCACTATTTCTCTCAACTCTGCTGTGGAATTATTCACAGGACTGTATCTCGGTTTCCCACTCTCGTTTCGGCTCTAAATTTCCCTCAGTTTTTTGTTGCTTGACCAGTTGTTGAACTAAGCTTTTACTGACGGAAAATATGGCTGCTGTTTTTCTGAACGACAGCTTCTGCTCGCTTATGGCTGCTACTATTTTTTTTCGCAAATCTACTGAATATGCTTTCATTGGTGTATTTTTTTTAAGTTATTTTTAATGTACCTCATAACACCCGGAAGTGCTGTAAAAGCGGCTTAACCAAATCCGAACCCTTGAAGGTAACTTTGACGGTACACCACCGCAATCGGATACCAGAGGACAACCGCCTCGAAAACTTAGTTGCGCTTTGTACCGCTTGCCACCTTTCGTACCACAACCGCCGTGAATCTAATGTATCGCCGGGGCAGTTATTGCTGTTCCCCCATGATGCAATGGATTGGGAGATTATGGATTGCGTTCTGGAATCGGTACGGGACAATTCATCCGATCCGAATCCGCTGCCATGGGTTTAATTAACTCTTCACGGCAGCGATGCAATCTCCTAATGCTCTGTGGTTGCCGCTAGGTAAAGGGAAATATTTATAATCTCGGTAATAGTAGTTCCAGTAACCGCCCCACTGCACCGCCCATTCCATCAAGCAGTTAGAGCGCTTTTTGAGCATTAAAATTGGTAAGCTGTGGAGTTGGCAGCAGTAATTCAATATTTTGATATCGAATTCGGCATATACCAATAACGACAAATTCTCCGCCACTCATTTAATCTGAGTTTCTGATTGGTGTCGGGATAAAGTTTGTACTGGTACGTCGTTTGCAGGATTTATTGGGGGTTTTAACTTTGATTGATAGGGTGCATCTCACTTTTGCGAATGTGTCACAAAAGAGTTAAAATGAAAAAGCTAGTAAAATCGTCAAATAAAGAT
>NZ_JAUBQW010000301.1:0-1435 GCF_036701485.1 Microcoleus sp. Pol11C3
AGAACCTTTTTTCTTTGAGCTACCTCCGAAAATCCCCTTGACAACTGGCTTTGAGCCTTAACTTGTCACCAATGGTTGCCGTTTCACTGATTTAACTAACTCCACCTTAAGTTTGCCATTTAAGCGAGCAAAAGCATCCTCATTATCCAGGTTCAAAATAGTCTCATATCTGGCAATATGAATTAAGCGATTAATTAACGTTTCTGTGGCTTTAGGTTCATCAATTATTATCGGAAAAAGAACATTTTTGATTGGTTCTCTATTTGCATCTAAAATCCAATACTCCCCTTCAGAATTCAGGGAAACAAAATAATCTACATTCTCATCTGTTTCTGTTTCCAAGCAAAATTCTATCCAGCGATGACCTTCTACTTTTTTAGTTTGGAGGATAGTAGGAAGTAATGGCACATTGACAACCGAAGATTGTGGTAACGGGTCAGGTAATAGAAGGCGAACTGTGCGAATTTGTTTTAATCCTGGTGATAAATAGACAGCAGGAGAACCGATTTCAATCATTCCTTCGGTTAATTGATTATTGGTAATTGCTCAACTAGGGCAAAAAAGGGAGCGATCAGTAGAGAGAGCTTGTTGAATAGATTGATAAGCCGTCAAACCCTGACGTTTACCAGTATTAACAACTGAACGAACCGCAGCAAACAAATCTCGACCCCATTCCGAACGGAAGCCATTAGTCACACGGCGAAATATTACACTCATCCGAATCGCCTGTTCACTACTATTATTCGTGGGTGGAATTGTCGCATCTTCCAGAAAGAGAAATAAATTGTCAATTAGCCCACCATGTTGATGGTGGGTAAAAGGTTTGGGAAAGGTTGAATTTTTATATGAGTTGGAATTTGGGAATTTTATGCAGTTTTTACGGTAAAACCATTAAAACTTTTTACATAAATCTATGTCAATTTCAAGGGCTTCTTCATCATCAGGATTAGGTATGACGTAATTCTCTATGAAATTGCAGCCTTCTTTGACTAAATAATCAAAATCCCATAGCCACAGTATCACAGTTGTGCCATCACTGCCAGTAGCCAGCCGCTTGCCATCGGGGTCAAAACTGACAGCATAAACCCAGGTTGGATACCTGCTGAGGGTTTTACAGCGGTTCCCACTTTTATGAGGTACAGTTGCAGGGATTACCCAACCAATTTCTTAAAGTGGCAACTGCTCTATTTCGTGTACTGCATTACAGCGGGAACCGCTGTAACATAGCAGAAGTAAAAGCTATCTAAGTATTGGATGGGTTCTGCAGCCCTGTCAAGGTGCAATCGAACGGCTTTACGTCATCCTAGCTGTTGGTAATCGGCAATAAACCTAGTTTATTGACGATTGTCTGTTAAAAGAATCGGCTCTCCTGAGTTTATGGTGTAAAATGTACCTAATAATACATTTACCGTTATGAGCTTCCATCTAGACTATC
>NZ_JAUBQW010000108.1:0-12085 GCF_036701485.1 Microcoleus sp. Pol11C3
GAGTTTCAGCTTCTAGTCTTATGCACGAGTCTATCTTTTATTAGATAAAGTTATCACCATAAGTTCTGAAGAGCCAAAAAACTAGATTTTTTGGGTCGATATCTTTGATTTTTTCCCAATACTCTAACCTTAATTTCATGACTCTTTCAGTGCCGACTTGGCTACTTCTCACTGTTTTTTTTTACGATTTAATTCCCACTTTTGTAAGGCGTTAAACATGGCTGTTCTACCCACCCAATTACCCGTATTCACAGGCTTATAACTCACACAATTCTAGCAAGGTGGCATCGGGATGTGCTGCCACTATTTCTCTCAAAGAAGCTGTGGAATTATTCAAATGACTGTATCTCGGTTTCCCCTAGGTTTCGGCTGTAAATTCCCCTCTATTTTTTATGGCTTGACCAGTTTTTGAACTAAGCTTTTACTGACGGAAAATATCGCTGCTGTTTTTCTAATCGACAGCTTTTGATCTTGATGGGCTGCTACTATTTTTGTTCGTAAATCTACTGAATATGCTTTCATTGGTGTATTTTTTTTATCTATTCTTATTGTACCTAATAACACCCGGAAGTGCTGTATGGCCACAAAAACTACAATCACAACAGCCTGCCAACTTGTTGATTATTACATCTGGTTTGCGAATGATGTAGGTTCCTACCTCAGCAACCACAAGCTACAAAAACTATTGTACTACGCCCAAGCATGGTATCTAGCCTTTGAAGATACACCGCTGTTTGATGAAGATTTTGAAGCTTGGATGCACGGGCAGACTATCCCGGCTTTATTTTATGAATACAAAGAACAATTTGATTTTAAACCAATTCTCAAAGAAGTTAAAAAGCCCCAATTTCCAGAAGAAGTACAAGAGTTTTTAGACGAGTTATCCGATGATTATTTTTTTCGGGATGCCTATGAGTTAAAATTGATGGTGCGTCGCGAAGACCCTTGGATTAATGCTAGAGGTGAGTTGCCAAGAGATGAACCTTCTCATGCTATTATTACGAAGGAATCAATGAGAAATTTTTACAAAACCCGTGTCATCGAAAAAGCATAAAAAAAGACAAGATACAGAGATTCGCAGTCAACCATCTTCACCAAGGAGAGAGGTTTTCAAAATCCAAATTCCGGAAGGAATTAGCTTTTATTTCCGGTATTATCAGGAGGATAAAGATCGGTTTTCAATTGGCGGTAGAGATGCTAAGTATCTAGCATCTCTCTTGAGAAGGCTGCGCGATTTGTCAAAATTGAACGCTCAAGAAGTTATTAATAATCAGAGTAAAAGTCTGCGCTGTCATGGTATAGTTTGGAAAAATACAACTGAGCCTAATGGCTTCGGAATTCCCAATGAAGATATCCTAATCAATATTCCCTACCAGTTTCAAATATCTGCTAATGAGTATGGTAGGGTGCATGGCTTTTTTAGTGAAAATGTTTTTTATAGTGTCTGGCTCGACCCAGAACACAATCTTTATAGTTTAAATTATAGCCGAAGGAAGAAGGAAGAAGGAAGAAAAAGAAGAATGCAATCCAAACAAATGATCTCGTGCTTAAGATTCGAGAATTCTTGAAGAAGTTGGGAATCTCAAACAGTCTGGGACTCACTCCGACTAAAGAAACCGGGTTTTTCACTTAATCTGCCGACTGCGACGAACTATTATCGTAAAAAAAACGGTTTCTGGAACCCGATGCCTCCAGGACTAATTTTAAGAAAATTTTGCAGAGAGAGCTGCAATAAAATTAACGCTTAAAAAGCCTACTCCTAGTACAAGAATGATAAAGATTGTGATACTGAAAATAGACTTTAGCCGATCGCCAATTCCGGGTTTTTCTGAGTTCATTGGTCAATTATTGCAGTAAATTGGAGAGGGGCAATTGAGAAAGAGTAGATTATACCAATGCGCGCACAAAAAGGCAACTCCCGACAAGATCCAAACGACGATCGCCCTGAGTAGGTCGCATTTTTTTAACTTTTAATCTAAAATCTAAAATCTAAAATAGTCTTAGGCATTTTTCGTTTAGCCTCGGCAGCCCGAAGTTGATCGCCCGAACCCGAGCGCGCTAACTCCTGTAAAATAGAGGGCGCGTTGGGGCGAACCTTTTAACAGCCGGAATTGGGTGCGATAGTCACAGGCTCCCAAATACATAATAATATGGCAGTCATCCTTAACTTACTCACAAAGGTAAAAATAGAAGAGTGCCAAGAAATAATCTAAAACATATAACTGAAAAAAGGATAGAAATCGATGCTCCACCCAGTCTCGCAACCTTACCAACAACGAGCAAATACTATGACCCAAAGAGCCGTGCGGAAGCCAAAACCCTCTGTAGCAAACCACTTGAGACCAAGTTTTCCTCAAAGGCACTGGCTGGAGCTGGCAGAGTACGCCTCTCTGGCGGCCTCTGGTGTGGGTTCCCTGGCGGTGGCAGTGTCGGGCCAAGCTTTTTACGGGGTGGCTCCCCTAACTTTGGCTTTGTCGCTGAATGTTGCTAACCGGTATCGCTTCGAGCAGCAAGTGCGGGTGCATCAAAATTCGGAAATGGCCCAAGTCCAAAAGTCTGTAAATAAAGTCGAAAAAACGGCCGTGACGGTAATTGTTAAATTACGCAAGCAGTTGTCTGCAGATATTGCAGCGCTGCGTCAGCAAATGGCTGCAATGCCTAGGGCTGAGGGCTTTGAGGAGTCGATAGACATCCAGCGGCAGTTGCTGAGTTTAGGAGAGTCGGTAGCTTCTTTACAAGAAATCGTGGCGTCTGCTGTGCTCGATGTCCGCCAGCAGGTGAGCGAACAACTGCAAGATTTATCGGTTGGCCAATCGGCGAATCTCCAAGCTGTGGAAGAGGCTATAGAGCAACTGCAAAGCGCGACGCAAGGCTTGGCAGAAACTTCTATCAGCCGAGACGACTGGGAAGTAGTAAATACTCGATTTTTGGAAATCCAGAAAGTCATGGCCAATTTGCAAAGCCAACTGCAAGCTCCCGCGCACCAATCAACGGCGGATTTGTCTATCGTCCAAGCTCAAATCCACCGTTTGGAACACGAGCAGCAAGAAGTTGTCAAACCTCACCTCAAGCGCTTAATCTCGGTTGTCAAGGAGTTGCAGCACATACAAGAGAGTAGTCATTAGTCATTAGTAAGCTATCATTAGTCATCAGTCAGAAGGAAGATTTTTCGACTTAGAGATTCTGCGACTCACGCCCGATCAAGTCCAAATTTTTCGACAACTGTGTTACAAAATGAAAAGCTAATCTGTCTATTTCACCTGTTTTCAACCTGTTACAAGAAAAATCAATGACTGCAACCGTAACTATTGCTGATAACCCGTTACTAATCGGTCAAGGATTGCCTCCATTTGACGCGATCGAACCCGAGCAAGTAGTCCCCGCTATTACCCAACTGCTGACCGAACTAGAAGCCTCGCTAGCTGGCTTAGAAGCCTCTGTCGAACCGACTTGGAGCGGCTTAGTAGAACCATTGCAGCGACTCGGAGAGCGTTTAAATTGGAGCTGGAGCATTGTCGGACATTTGATGGGTGTGAAAAATAGCCCGGAACTGCGATCGGCTCACGAAACAGTGCAGCCGGAAGTAGTAAAATTTTGGAGCAAGCTCAGTCAAAGCAAACCGCTTTATGAAGCTTTTAAAGCGCTGCGGGCTAGCGAAAATTGGGACAGCTTAGAGTCAGCTCAAAAACGAATTGTCGAAGCCGCTCTCCGAGACGCCCAACTCTCCGGCGTCGGTTTAGAAGGCGAGGAAAAAGAGCGTTTTAATGCCATTCAATTAGAATTGGCCGAAATTACTACCCAATTTTCCAATCACGTCCTCGACGCTACCAAAGCATTCAGCATCACCCTCACAAACAAAGACGAAATTGACGGTTTGCCACCGAGTTTGTTGAGTTTAGCCGCTCAAGCCGCTCGCAGCGCCGGCGAAGAAAATGCAGATGCCGAAAACGGCCCTTGGCGGATCACTTTAGACTTTCCGAGTTACGGCCCTTTCATGCAGCACAGCACCCGCCGCGACTTGCGCGAAAAGTTATACAAAGCTTTTATCGGCAGAGCAAGTAGCGGAGAATTGAATAACTGGCCGTTGACCGATCGCATTTTAGCTTTGCGCCAGGAAAAAGCTGCTTTGCTCGGGTTTAGCAGTTATGCCGAATTGAGCTTGGCGAGCAAAATGGCTCCCGACGTTGCAGCAGTGGAAGCTTTGTTAGAAGAATTGCGCCAGGCTAGTTATGATGCTGCTGTCAAAGATTTAGAAGAATTGAAAGATTTTGCTGCCGAAAAAGGCGCGGCGGAAGCTGGAGATTTGAAGCACTGGGATGTAGGTTTTTGGTCGGAACGCCGCCGGGAAGAAAAGTTTGCTTTTAGTGCCGAAGAATTGCGGCCTTATTTTGCTTTGCCACAGGTATTAGAGGGGTTATTTGGATTAGTAAAGCGGCTGTTCGGCGTGACAGTAACTGCGGCCGACGGTCAAACTCCAGTCTGGCACGAAGATGTGCGCTATTTCCAAATAGATGATGAAGCAGGAAATGCGATCGCCAATTTCTATTTAGACCCCTACAGCCGCCCCGAGGAAAAGCGCGGCGGTGCTTGGATGGACGATTGCGTGGTGCGCGCTAAATTGGTCGAAGCAGGAAAAACAACTACGCGGTTGCCGGTGGCTTATTTGGTGTGCAACCAAAGTCCTCCTGTTGACGGCAAACCGAGTTTAATGACTTTTGGGGAAGTCGAAACTTTGTTTCACGAATTCGGTCACGGTTTGCAGCATATGCTGACAACGGTAGACTATCCGGGGGCTTCGGGCATCAATAATGTTGAGTGGGATGCGGTGGAATTGCCCAGTCAATTTATGGAAAATTGGTGTTACGATCGCGCGACTTTGTTCGGGATGGCAAAGCATTACGAAACCGGGGAAACTTTGCCGGAACACTACTACCAAAAACTGCTAGCAGCGCGCCACTACATGAGTGGCAGCGTCATGCTCAGGCAAGTACATTTTAGCAGCGTTGACATCGAATTGCACCACCGCTATCGATCAGGCGGCAGCGAAACTGTGGCCGATGTCCGCAACCGCATCGCTAAAACTACCACCGTTTTGCCTCCTCTGGAAGAAGACGCATTTTTGTGCGCTTTCGGACACATTTTTGCGGGTGGCTATGCGGCGGGGTATTACAGTTACAAATGGGCGGAAGTGCTCAGCGCTGATGCTTTTGCGGCGTTTGAGGAAGCGGGTTTGGAAGATGAAAGTGCGATCGCATCTACAGGCAAGCGCTTCCGAGATACCGTGTTAGGATTGGGCGGCAGTTTGCACCCGATGGAAGTGTTTAAAACTTTCCGGGGACGCGAACCGAGCACTAAAGCTTTGTTGAGACACAGCGGTTTAGTTGCGGCCTAATCTACTGTGGAATAACTGGGATTAATGCGGGTTAATTTATCTGCATTAATCCCAGTTTTTTGTTGAATAAGATTTATACATATCCTGTATGTGTAGGGTGCGGTGTGGATGAATTCTTACCGCTATCCAGCAGATTCCAGGTTTATGAAGCACACAACAGATCGTTGGTTCCCCGTAGGGACACGGCAATGCCGTTTCCCTACACTTCCTAAACCTGGAAGACGCTATAATTCATGCGTAAAATAACTTTTTGCGTAAGTTTTATTGTTATAAAATTGATAATTGGAACCACACTTTTTTAGTGGTATTAATAGAGCTAAAATTTTCCATACCAACCCATTTTATTGTAGAAAATCATGCAATAAACCTCTGTACTTTGGCACATCATCCCCAATCTTTTGGTGAAAAATCGGGCAAAAAGTGCGTTAGCGAAGCCCTCGAAGAGGATCGCCCGCAGATTTTAGTTTAGGTTGAAGGCTGATAAAACCAGCACTTGCGAATATTTGCTGTCATTGAGCACTGATTATACTTGAATTCCCTGTCTTGGAAATTAAATTTATATTTCGCAACATTTACGAACCGTTTTCTCGATACAGCTAATGCTTTTATTTGCAACTAAAAATCGAGGAGTTTACCGAATCTTTAAGATAGAGCGGCAACAGCGAGTCTTTTTTGAATTTTTGATAAAGAACGCGGGACTCGGTGTCAAAAGGGTAAAAAATTAATCTCAACTAAAAAACTTAGTTGAGATTAATTTTAGGAGTGTAATAAAAAATATTTGTATATAATAAAAAGTAAGGATTGATAGTTAATAGTTCACCTACAGATTAAGATTTTCATGGATATTCAATTAATTAATATCGGTTTTGGTAACATTGTGTCTGCTAATCGAGTGATTGCCATTGTAAGTCCCGAATCAGCGCCAATTAAGCGGATTATTACTGATGCGCGGGAGCGGGGACAACTGGTTGACGCAACTTACGGCCGCCGCACGAGAGCGGTAATTATTACAGATTCGAGTCACGTCATCCTCTCGGCGATTCAGCCGGAAACGGTGGCTAATCGTTTTGTGATCAGCAAAGACGGTCAAAGTCGAGATGATTGAGGTTTGTTAGTTGCAATTTGAGCGCTTACAGTTTAGAGTAAGCGGAAACTTAAATTGTTACACGTTTCTATTGTAAACATGAAATCTGGTAAATTAATTGTTCTGACGGGGCCTAGCGGTGTGGGGAAAGGCACCTTAGTACGATCGCTCCTCAATCGCCATCCCGAATTGTATCTTTCGGTATCCGTGACAACTCGTGAGCCCCGTGAGGGAGAAATTGAGGGACAGCACTACTATTTTGTCAGCCGCAGCCGCTTTGAACAAATGGTTGAGGCTGGAGAGTTGGCGGAATGGGCTGAGTTTGCCGGTAATTTTTACGGTACTCCTTATTTTGGTCTCAAGCAAGGAATTGGTGAGGGAAAATGGGTAATCCTCGAAATTGAGTTGGAAGGGGCTAGGCAAATTAGGAATAATTTTCCAGAGGCGCTGCGAATTTTTATTTTACCTCCTTCTTGGGAAGAATTGGAGCGACGGCTGCGGAGTCGGGGTCAAGATTCCGAAACTGCGATCGCCCGTCGGTTGGTGCGGGCTAAAGAGGAAATTGAAGCTGCAGGGGAATTCGATTTCCAAGTGGTTAATGACGATTTGGAAGTTGCTTTGAAAAAGCTAGAATCAATACTTAATTTGGTTGAGGTTTCAGGTAACTAATGATTAATTACCCATTTCTCCGTCCGGGCTAAAACTTCGCTACTTTGTTTGATAGCAACACAAACTTTTAAATTCAATTCCAGCATATTCAAGGAAGGCGAAATTTTTCTCAACGGTTCAATTTCGCGAGGAGAACAGCCCAACATTTCCATATAAGCTAGCGTCCACCCAATAGCTGCAATATCGCCGACATTGCCTTCTCCGGCGCAAAGGTAACAACCCAATTCGCCCTCCGACCCACACTCAGGACAAACCCAATTACCCAGTTGTGAATAGGGCAGATTTGTCCGGGAGGCGGAGGCAATTGTTAATGCTTTAATATGATTTTGAACTACTTGTGTAAAACCTCGGTTTTGGTTGCTGCGGTGGTCGGAATTGCCGTGCGATCGCCCGATTGCTACTGGTTGCTGTTGTGGCGAAGCAAGAGAGGCTGTTTGGTTCTCCCTGGTTACTCTAGATTCGCCTAGGTTCGCAGTTAGCTGAATACCATAGTCTTTCGACTCCGCAGTCTGAGAGTGGTTGAGTGCGCTGGAGGAATCGGGTTCGGAAGTTGTGAAGGATGTTTCTATTTGATCGGCAAAATCTTGCATTGAGAGGTGATGTTCGATCGCCAAAGACCAAGTTCTTTTATGTCGGAGGTCGCCATATTTTCTGGCTTCTTCCTCAGTAATGCCGATCGCCGCAGCCTCTTGCCGCAGCACATTCATCGAAGTCATTGTATCTGATATCATTAGTTTGTTTGCAGTTAAAATTACGATCGCCCGCTCAGCCTACAAATAAATTACCTTAGATATACTACAATAGTCCGGACTATTTTGAGATCCTAGTGGGAAACCCCTGATTTTCCGTTAGCAAGTCGATTCTGTAATCGCCCTGAAACCCTTATTTTACGCTTGGCAATCACACACTGTCCGAAGCATTGATAGTAGCCTAAATCTAAAATCTAAAATCTAAAATCTAAAATTGGATGACTTCAATTCTTCCCGATACAGCTTTATCTGTTGCCGGACTAACATCATACCTGCAAGACTTGTTGGAGGGCGATCGCAACCTGCAATCAGTTTGGCTGACAGGCGAGGTGTCGAACGTTTCGCACCACCCCAGCGGTTGCTTTTTCACTCTGTGCGACACCGACAAAAGCGCTGCCATTCGCTGCGTGGTGTGGAATTCTCAGCGGCAAAAATTGGTGCAAATCCCGGAAAAAGGCGAACAGTTGCTGGTTTTGGGAAGCATCCGGGTTTACAAAAATCGCGGCGAGTACCAGTTGACTGTTGTGCAATCGCTGCCGGCTGGGGAAGGATTGCAGGCTTTGCGGTTGCAGCAATTGCGATCGCGCTTGGATGCGGAGGGTTTCTTCGATCCCGCCAGAAAGCGCCCGATTCCCGCACACCCGCAAATTGTGGCCGTGGTGACATCCGATACTGGCGCTGCTTGGGGAGACATTCAGCGGACTCTAGCCCAAAGATATCCGGGTTTGCGGGTGTTGCTGTCGCCCACAGGAGTGCAGGGAGAATTGGCTGCTGCTGCCATTGCTAGGGCGATCGCCCGTGTAGAATTGGACGGTAGGGCGGATGTGATCATTTTAGGGCGGGGCGGCGGTTCTGCGGAAGATTTGGCTTGTTTTAATGATGAGAGAGTTGTCAGGGCGATCGCCAATTGTGCGATTCCAATTATTACAGGCATCGGCCACGAAAGAGACGAATCTCTCGCCGATTTAGTAGCAGATAAACGAGCTCACACTCCAACTGCGGCAGCGGCTCAAGCTGTACCAATTTTAGCAGATATTTACTTGGAACACAAGCAGCGAATGGTCAATTTAGCAACTGCTGTGCGGGCAAGATTTCAGACAGAAGAAGAGCATTTGCAACTGTTACAAAACCGTTTAAAACGTTTGCCTGCAACATCCCGAACTTTGCGGAAAGCAACTGGTAAACTGGAGGTATTGCAAGAAAAGTTAGCCGCACTGAATCCGGCGGCGGTATTGCAAAGGGGTTATGCGGCGGTAATCCAAAGTGACGGTACGATCGTCCGCACAACTGACGGTTTGGAATTGGGAGAGGAATTGACTGTGAGGTTGAGTCGGGGCGTGCTGAAAGTTAAGATTGTAGAAGTATTGGATGCGGAATAAAAGTGATGATTGATTCGCAGTTGCGCCAGTCTGACTGGAATTATGAGGAAACGGTCGATCGAATTGAAGCGATTATCGATCGGGTGGAATCGGGAGAGTTGCCTCTAGAGGAGGTTTTTGAGCAGTTTGCGGTGGCTGTGGAGTGTTTGCAGGAGTGCGAAAGCTTTTTGGCGCGGGGGAAGGAACAGATGGATTTGTCGATCGAGCTTTTGGCCGCGGAACCCGATTTTTAAGCGCCGATTATTGATATTAAAACTCTTGTGGGGTGGGCTTTTAGCAGCGCCCCAAAGCTACAAAATAAATGCAGTAGAACTCATCTCCCCACAGAATGGCAAGCAATAAAAGGCCCATTGCTCAATGCAAACCCTGACAAATAAACCCCGACCAATAAATTAAATCAGCAAAAGGATTTGGCATCGTATAGAGATTTTTCAGCAGACTTTTATATCCTTGAATTTTCTCCTTAATATTATTCACATCTTTCATTTTATTCTTGAACATATTTTGAAAATCCTTAAACTCATCTTTCTCCCTCTTGTATGATTTTTGCTGTAACTTCAACGCCTTATTCTCCGCCTGTACTTCAACTAATTTCAGCTTTAAATCATCAATAATTACCTGAATTAATGGATCTAGTTGTCGCTGATAAAGCCACTGCAACTCCGCACCAGAAATCGTCCGTAACCTCACCTGTGCGCGCCGCAACGCATCCGGGCGACTGCAACCAGCTTGCTGCCGAAACTGATAGTAAAAAATCGAAAACAACGACGTAGCCAAATCATCCACCGCCCACAAAGTGCTGACCACACTCCGAGCACCCGCACACAAAAAAACCGTTCCCAAAGTGAGAAGATCATCGGTAATTTTCGTATCTCCTAAATTGGTTTCGCAGCAGGATAGAAACACATCCGATAAGTTCGGTAAACGCCAACCTGGTGTCATTAATTCCCCTAACGTGATACTCCCATCCCCTAAAAGCAATTTCGATTCTAAAGGATTGTCTAAACGCGAGATAGCGTGGTGGCTGGAGTGCAGGACATTAACTGTTTTGACCAAATCGCGATAATTGGTGACTGTTGCTTGTTCGCGTCCTTTTAAGTGTTCCTTGACAGGAACAATTTTGTTGATTTCTTCGCACTCGAAACGTGTAAAATATAGGTCATCCGTGGCATTTTCCACAATGCCGTATTGCGGCGATTCGATGGTTGGGCGATGATGGCAATACTCTAATATTTTGCAACTAGGCACGTAACGGATTAGGAAATAATCGCTAAGAACCCCCCCCGACCCCCCCTTGCTAAGGGGGGGAGATGGAAGAGATTCTCCCTTGCTAAGGGGGGGAGATTGTTCTTCTGTTAGCTCCCCCTCAACAAGCAGCGAATCTGGTTGCTCTCTTAGCCCCCCGTTGCTAAGGGGGGGTTGGGGGGGGTTCATCGACTCATCAACAAGCAGCGAATCTGGTTGCTCTCTTAGCCCCCCGTTGCTAAGGGGGGGTTGGGGGGGGTTCATCGGCAATGCCGCCAACGGAATCTGATGCAAATACAGATGGGGAATCACAATCAATTCCTCAATCCTATCCAGATATTTACCAATCAAATCATCAACTTTCAACCGCTGCGACAACTGAGACAAAAACTCACCCATCCCCTGTTGCCAAATTTTACGATCCATCAAATAAGGCAACAACCACCTCTCCCGAATCCACTGCTGAAAAGTTGCCCGACCCTCTCCCTGACAAGTATGAACCTGCGGGGCTTTATCCTTGTAAATCACAAAAACATGAGTGTCATCATCAGTAGTATAAAAACACAGAATCGCTGTATAGGGATTTTCTATCAGTTGCTGCATCGCCGCAAACTTCATCGCATCGACTTGAAGTTGTCCCGCTAAAACTTTATCTAAACCGCGAATGTTTTGCCAGATTTGCTGTTTCTCGGATTCCAATTGTGCTATCTTATCCGTGTAAGCAACGACATCCGCCCGACTCCGCGACTGAGTTGCCACACTTGCTAATTCTTTATTCCCTGACGATGGATTGCAGAGTTGTTCAACTTCCGCGTCAATTTCCTGTTGCTTCGCCTCAAACTCCCGCAAATAAGTTTGAACTTCGGCCGGAATTTCGCCGTTAGCATACAAGTCATTGCTGTGCATTAAATCGACTAAATGCTGGGAACGGGTTCTGTCACAATATTCTATGGCTTTTTCTAGTTTGCCGCTGTTGACGCAAGCTTGAATCGCGTTTTCGTAAACATTGATCGATTCTGCTACTATCTGTTGGCGGCGATCGTCCGAAGTTGCCCAACTTCTACTGTATTCCACCGCTGTCATCGCTTGTTCGTATCCTTCGATAGCAGTTTCCCAGAAACCAGCAGTGAAAGCAGTATTGCCGAGGCTTCTGCTAGTTGTCAGACATTCTAAAGGAAAAGCGGTAGGGGTACGGACGATTAAAGCCGACTGGAAACAAGCGATCGCCTCTTCTATATTCTGGGCTTTTTCTCCCAGAATTCTGGCTCTGTAGGCATTCCCCAAATTATTTTGAGTCATCGCCCAATCTTGGGGAAATTGTTCGGGGGTATAGACGATTAAAGCCGACTGGTAACAAGCGATCGCCTCTTCTATATTCTGGGCCTTTTCTCCCAGAATTCTCTCACTGTAGGCATTCCCCAAATTATTTTGAGTCATCGCCCAATCTTGGGGAAATTGTTCGGGGGTGTAGACGATTAAAGCCGACTGGAAACAAGCGATCGCCTCTTCTATATTCTGGGCCTTTTCTCCCAGAATTCTGTCACTGTAGGCTGCACCCAAATTATTT
>NZ_JAUBQW010000108.1:12185-21653 GCF_036701485.1 Microcoleus sp. Pol11C3
GCCCAATCTTGGGGAAATTGTTCGGGGGTGTAGACGATTAAAGCCGACTGGTAACAAGCGATCGCCTCTTCTATATTGTGAGCCTTATTTCCTATAATTCTATCACTGTAGGCATTTCCTAAATTATTTTGAGTCGTTGCCCATTTGATTGGAAAATGGTCGCGGGTAAGAACTTGTAAGGCAGCATTATAATAAGCGATTGCCATCTCGATGTTATCAGCTTTTTCTCCCATAATTCTATCTGAGTAGACATTCCCTAGATTATTTTGAGTCGTTGCCCATTTGACGGGAAATACTTCAAAGCTGTAGACTTCTAAAACTGCCGTATAACAGGTGATTCCAATTTCTAAATTCCATGCCAGCCTGCCTAAAGGAAACTGCTGAATTAAATTACCAAAGTTACCAATAGTACCTGCAATAAATTCAGCTTTTTGTGAAGATAATTGTTTCAAATTAGTGGTTAACCAACATTGCAATATTTGACTAAAAGTTAGATTTAGTTTTTCCAAATTTTGTTGAAAAAAGGGATAAACAATTTCAGGATTAGCTTGACTTTCTTCGGTAGTCTGCAATGCCTCCCTCAAGAAAGATAAATAATATTCATAAGTTACTGAATAATCGACATTTGCCAATTGTGCGGTGGCGATTTTTCGCAAAAATTCCGCCTCATTTATTTGATCATTTTCAGTCAATTTTTCAGCTACTGCTTCCATTACTTGCAGCAATTTTACATCAATTAAATCTTGGTTTCCGTTAAGAATATTCATCTCCTCGCCGCTGGGACAGGAAAGAAGTAACTCAATCAGGTGGAGATAGGCGGCGATCCGTTGTTCATCATTATTAACAATCTCTACTATAGCTTCTTGAGATGTAGGAATTGCTATTTCAATATTGTGTAAATAGTCTAAAAATTCCTCAATTGGTCTAAGACATGTCAAAGGAATTTTATCGGAAAACTCGTTCGCTTCAACAGCGGTCATAAATCCCACAAGTTTGACTCGATCGAAAGGTTCGGCAAACTGAACTGCAACGTAAGCAATTCGATCTTGCCTGACTTCTGGCGATAGAGCCATCACTTGTTCTTGTATGATAACTGGCCGACATTCTACCTTGCCCAGTCCTGGTAACACTAAATCAGCGACATCTAAAATTTCCCGAATTTCTGGTTGCCAACTATCGCCACCATTAATATCGGTTTCTACCTCCAACCCTTCCAAAAAATAGTTAACTGCCCAAACAGCAAGGGTATTGAAATAAACTCGCTTGCCTTTTGGCGAATTAGCTTGCTCAGAAGCAAATTGAAGGGCTAACTTACGTGCAGTTGGATTTATAGAAATTTCTAACAACAAAGTATCTCTAATTATTCAGGGTCATTCTCCGGTTCATATCCGAAGTTAGTCGCCATCTTTTTGACAAGTTCCTGACCTTTTCTTTTCCAGTGAGAATCGAGGGTGGGACGGGGGATATTAATCTCTCTGGAAATTGCAGACAAGTCATCAGGAGGGTCTTTTAACAGCAAGCGCAGTGCGAGTACGTGACAATTGGCATCCGGTCGAGAGCGACGATTTTCGGGAGTGTTTGGCTGAGTCTTATCTATTTTTTCATTGGGATAACTATTTCGCAGCTCTCCCGTCGGGTCGTCTTCAATATACTGCCATAGTTTGCGGCCGATGCGCTGCTTATTTTTAACTTGTTCTTGCTCAATCAGTTGCTCAATCCCTATTACCGTAGTATCATCAGCCACTCCTTCAGAATCAAATTCTTCACCTTGATTGCTCGCAATGGGAGCATCCAAACTAAAAGTAAAAGGCTGGCGCTTTAACTTGCGGTATTGGTCATATACTTTGTTCTGAATAATTGTATTGAACAGCTTAACCACTCTGGTTTGCAACGCATCATCAGCGATATTATCGAGGTCAATTCCTAGCAAAAATCTCGGAAGCGTTTTGAAAAAACCCTCATAGGCCTCATTCACTGCGCCGTCAAAATCAATATTAGGATTGGCATCGCGATACTTGCGACTTCCGGGCAAATGGGGAATGAGTTGGCACAATTGATTTTGGAGTCTTTTTTGTTCCCTACTCCCCTGTTGGGAGTCTTTCAAGAGTTGTAGAAGCTGGCGTAACTGTTCGTCGGTGTTCACAGGCACGTTGGGATAGCATCGGGATAATTCGATTATCCCAGGGAAAAGAGCGCTGTAACGTGCCAGCAATAACAAAGTCAAGGAAATCGGCTTGAGTTCCCAATGCGGCCACAAGTTGAAGCTGGCGGCTACAGGAACTAAGCCTGGTAAGGGTTCGACGGGGGCATCATGTCTCGTCATAGTCCAGTTTTTGGGTGTAGATACATTGATGTCGCAGGTGTTGGCGAGTTTATGCAGATTCAGGGAAAATTTTTCCAGGCCTTTCGGCATACTCTTGTTCCGGCAGTCCGGCAGGGAATGAATTCCCTGCCTCAAAGCGAAAGTCCTCTTCAGAGGACTGAAGAATTCATTAGTCCTTAGTCCTCTTTAGAGGACTTTTGCTATTAGCCAGGGAATTCATTCCCTGGCGGCCTTTCGCTATCAGCTAGGGGATGAATTCGCCGGAGCCCTTTCGGTACTCGCTATGGGAATTAATTCGCGCGTACTTTTTCAGAATGCCGTTCTTCCCTCCACCGAGATTCAGCTTCCGCATACCGTCGTTCTGCGGCGGCGATTTCCTCCTCGTAATGCTTGATTTTGTTACCGTATTTGTGATTCAACCACTGAATGTCATGGGCGAAACTTTCCTTCAATTGTTCTTCTTTGGCTTGCACCCATTCAATCTTCAACTGAGCCATTTGTTCCGGCGAGTAAGTACCGGCGGGGGGCTCATACTGTTCGGCAACTTGAGCAACATCCTCTTTAAACTTAAAGTACCGCTGTTCCCGTTTCTCGTCCTGCTCTTTTTCGATTTGATGCTTTTCGGTCAAATACCACCCGATTTGAAAGTCAGCTTCTACCATGTCCCAATTCTTCAAACGCCCGCTGGTATCGCCTTCGCTGACAAATTTTTCGCGACGCAGGTTTAAGGCTTGCTCATAGGCTAGTTCTCGCTGTTTCAGAGCAACTTCTTCGTCTATTCCGGCAATCTGATTTGCCTCCAATTCGGTGATTTCTTTCGGAAGACTATCTTCGTATTGCCCAATTAATGAGCGGGCGTGCCCCGGCATTTCAAAAGCATCATTTTGCAGGGAGGCGGCTCCCCATAACATTACCACCGGCAAACTCGCTGCGATCGCATTTAAGACAATTCCCCCCGGCAATCCCAACCCAATGACAATCCCCAGAGACATCGCATATTCCGTGCCGCTCAATCCAATGGCTAAACCTAAATCGGTAAGGGGTAGTTTTTCCAAACATTGGCCCTCCACTTGTAGCACTAATGCAGTTTGAGCTTCGTAAAAAAGTTCGCCAAATTCATTTTTTGAGGGATGAGCCTGTTTTTGTTTTTGGATATCCTTCAATGCTTGCTGAGTGCCGTTTTTCTTGCGAGAATGTTCCATGACTTTCATCACTTTTTTATCCGCCACCACCCCCGCAGCCCCGCCGATGAACAAACTTGCTGGAATGCTCATACTTCCCATGCCGGAAGTCAATATTCGCGCTCCCGCACTGAAGGTAATCGCACTGATTAACCCTACCAAAATATTGACTATTTTCTTGGTTTCCGGGTTGGGGTGGCGCTTTGCTAAAGGGGTTAAGTCGTTAATTCGTGTTTTGGCTTTTTCTCCTTCTGCATATCGTTTTTCCCGCTGACTCATTTGGGATTTGATTTGTTCGGGGAGTAGGGCTGTTAATTCTTGGTGCAGGTATTGCCATGCTACGATGCTGGCGGCAGAATTGTGGTTATGATTAGTAGAAGTCATTGGTTTTACCTCGATTTTTGAGCTTGATAAGATAGTGTCGCTTCAGGTTGAAGGTTTAGGCAGAATTCGGAAAAGAAAGTTCGGCAGCGGATTCTGTAACGGATTTAACGGATGTACCTAAACTGTTTTTGCTGTTATTGTAGACACAGGAAATTCCTGGTTCGTAGTGAGGACTTTAGTCCTCAAAATAAGGACTAAAGTCCTTACTACAAACCTAATTAATTTGATTTAGGTGTCATTTTTCTGGCTTTGGTAAAGGCTGCATCAATGCAAGGTGTCATCGATCGCCTAACTGCGTCTTCATCTTTGCCTTCATCTAAAACACAAATGCTTTGTTTGCTGCTCAATTGGTTTGTTAGGTCTTCATATAATTGACCTTGAGGTATGATGAATGAGATGACTACTCCCTGTTTCTCAATGTCATCAATGAGGGTTTTGACTCGATTAAAATCGATCGCCCGCTCCCCTTGACGTGGCTCAAAGTCATTGGCTACAATGGTTAGTATGCCGGGATTTTTGTTGGTTTGATGCTGTTGTTGAATGGCACTTTGACTCCGTTCTAACAAGGCAACAAGAGAAGTTCCCGGTTGTTTGTTGGTAATCGATCGCCCGTTGTGTTGACATTCCCCCATTAGGGTTAAACTGTTGGCAATGGAGATGGTTTTGGTGACGACGGCCCGATCGGCAAACGGAATGCTAACAGCGGTATCTCCGGGTTTATAATGTTGGCTGCTGAGTTGACAGTGCGTTTGTCGCTGCAAGTTGTAGCGATCGGCTGAAAGCGAGTTATCGTCAGCGCGGTAGTGTACAATCGGTTGAGCGGCGAATTCTGGGTAAACGAACATTGCAAGGGCGATCGAGCTTGCACCAACAGCAGCTACAATCGCAGGAGACTTGTACCACACTTTCTCCGTTTCAGTTGTAAAATCAATCATCATAGGGACCTCTCCACTGCGCTTTTGAAGAGATGTCGCAGGAGTCACCCAGTTTATGCACATTCCAAAAATAAATCATATCAAACCCTATTGATACCAAAGGATTTGATATGAAGCGAATTCTATTAGCCAGGATTTGGTATAACGCAGTTTCTACAATTTGTCGATCGACCTTTTGGCTTTATCTGCCAGATTTTTTACCGCATTTTTAGCATCTTCTGCTGCGTGGCGGGCGGCTGATTCGGCTTGTTTGGCTTTGCCTTCAGCCTGGTCTTTCTTGTTGCCCGTGATGTTCCCGAAAATTTCCTGAGCTTTGCCTTCTAAATTTTTGCCGATCGCCTTCGCTCTGTCTTCTGTACTCATGATAAGCTCCGTTTGGCAAGTTGCTTTAGTAACATTGTAAAATCAACTCGCCTGCAATTGCCTTTAACTTCATATTAATTTATATTCTGCTTGACCTCGGTCTTCTGCTGATGATTTACCGCGTGCAAATTCCTCCCTCAAAAAGCCAAGGATTCCTGTTTTTGACACCTGTATACGTCGGCAAAATTCGTCCTAAACAACTATTTCAAACTCGCCGCAGCAACTTTAATCGGTTCCAGCAATTCTAAAGGCAAATGCAGCATATTCAATTGGGTGCTATCTGCTGCTTTCCTTTCAGGATCGGGGCCGTGATAATCGCTGCCACCAGTTGCCAGCAAACCGTAATGAAGACACAAATCTTTCAACTTTTGGATTTGGCTAGAACTGTGGGTGGGATGGTATACTTCAACTCCCATTAAACCAGCATCTACTAATTCTTTTAAGACTTCCTCAACTGCGCCGCCGCGAAATAAATAAGGGTGAGCCCAAACTGGTACTGCGCCGCAACTCTTCAGTAAATCAATGCCTTCGACGATCGAGAATTTCTCGTAATGAACATAAGCCGGGCCATCATCTCCCAGCCAGCGATCGAATGCTTCCCGCGATGATTTGGCGTGACCGGCTTTTACCAGCGCAGAGGCAATGTGAGGCCGCCCCGGTGCCATTCCTGGGGATGTTTTTGGTAGTTCGATCGCATATCCCATTGCTGCTAATTTTTCGACCATTTCCTGCGATCGGCGAAACCTTCCTTGCAGGCGATCGTTCAAAGGAACGCGCAACTTATTTGCATCGGGATAAAAACCTAAAATGTGCAGCGAACGACCGTTGTGAACCGTGCTGAGTTCGAGTCCGGGGACTATTTCGATACCGTGCAAAGCAGCGGCGGCGAAGGCTTCATCCCAACCCGACATCGTATCGTGATCGGTGACGGCCAAAGCGCGAACCCCCGAAGACGCGGCGGCTGCTACGAGTTCGGCAGGGGTGAGAGTGCCATCGGAATAAGTAGTGTGACAGTGGAGTTCTAGCATTTTTTCCGGTAAGTTAAAGTCTGCAAAATGTGCAATTATTACCCTCACTCACGGGACATATATCGTCCCTGCGATCGACAAGTTTTTGGGTAATTTAAATCTGTTAGCTGTAATAAGTTGTTCGCATTTAATTGGGACATTTATGTTTATTAAAAGCTTGTGTGGGGTGAGCATCCTGCCCGCCTTTTCAGTTAAATTTGGATGCAGAACAGCTTAGCTATATCTTGATTTCTCGCATGGGGTGAAGGACACCCTCTGGCAATTTGGTAGGAACCGGCGATATTTCAATACTTTGTATGTTGTGAACTGGGATAACTACCAGTTTATCTGCCAATTCGAGAATTATCGGGTCTGCCGTCAACATTTTGTGCAGGCGAGTGCCTAAAGTTGCTTGCTCTCCTACTGTTCCCTCTGGCGCACTGAACTGGAAGTGTTGCTGTTTGCCGTTGGTATAGTTGATTGTCAGATCGATAATTCTTTCTTGGTTGGTTGCTTGCATAATTTTTTTTCCCTAACAGTCGATCGGGACTTCGCAAAATTAACAATAAATCAAAACTGGCGATCGCACCACCGTTGGAAAGCTTTTGACAAAACCAGGCTGTTGGTACGAAAGTCCGGTTCCTTCTAATTTTACCACAAAAACTGTACTGAAACTCGCCAACTTACCCAGTATACAATTGGCAGTCGCGCGGTGTTCGCTCCTGAATGCGCGAGATCCTTCGCCAGCAATATCTGTCGATCGGGCTTTCTTCTATGCCAGTTGGCAAAGTGGCTCAATTTAGCCTCTGTACCGACTTGACTCAAAGCGGTCTCAAGCCATACAGCAGAGGCATTTGAGCGCTTTGGGTGTCAAGGTTTTTCGAGGTGGGAACTGTGGAGGTTGGGATAGTGGCATTCTGCTGTCACTGCGGTAGAGGATTTTTTTATAAATTAATAACATAACATTCAGGTACAGCTTATGAAATCCACACTTTGTTTTCCCGAAACTTCTCTTCACTCTAACGCAGTCACTGTTAATAATAATGCTATTGACTCTTGTATCCTTACAGCTTGGATTGACTTAGTAGGAGGAGACTTTGATAACTTGGGAGGAGATGATTGGCTTCCCTTGTGTGGCGACATTGATGACGGCGAAATTTATCGGGAATGGTTTTTGTGGGAAGACAGCGAAGTGACTCAAGAATGGGAAGCTTACGATCCCATTACTAATTATCGAGTTGTGGCATCAAGCCGAGAAATGATGATTTCTCAAATCGACAAAATAGAAGATGCCCGAAAAATTTAGTTGCTCGGGAGAATCTTAAATCTTGATTTTCACCTTTAATAAAAATTCTGTAAACAAACCCGATTTCTCCCAACCCCATTAAAGAAACCGGGTTTTTCCGACCACAACTCTAGGGTTGGGTTTAGTTCCCCTGACCCAACATAATCATTTATGTCGCTACGGCTTTTTGTTTTTCTCGTTCTAATTTGCGCTGCTTCAAGGCTGCAAGATTTTGTTTAATCGTGTCGATCGCAAATCCAGCCCCCTGCTGTTGGTATAATTCGCTGGCACGGATCAAATCTGCAACAGCCTCGTCATCCGATCGCAAATTTGCAAAAGCCAAGGCACGATTGTGGTAAGCTTCTGCCAACGTTGAAACTTGTTCTAAAGCGCTGGTAAATTTATCTTTGGCTTTACGGTACTTTCCCGACTGATAAGCCTCAATTCCTTGTTGAAAATAAACGGAAGCTTTACTGCCGCTGTCGGTATCTGGAAATTCTGGGTAAGTTAAAATTGGTTCTTTAAAGAGTATAGAAACGCTGCCCTTGCCGAAGTAAGCCCAAGTCATTGTTCCCAACCCAATCCCCAGCACGAGGGCAATAATGACAGACAGAGCAATAAAATTGGTGAGTTCCATAGAGCAATATTTGTTGTATTATAATATGATACAGCACTTTGCTTAACAATTAGGTACAATAGTAGAGGTGGTAAGAAAGAGAAAAATGAAACCCTACTCCCTAGATATGCGTCAAAAGATCATTAACACTTACGAATCAGGTAACACCTCTCTTCGGAAAGTAGCAGAAAGATTTCAAGGAGCGGGTTCTTCCTTACTTGGTATGCCAAACTAATAATTAAAATACAAAGTAAGCAAACATCTATTTTTGTAGTTTTCAAAATTCCTAAAGCCATCTGCAGAACGTTTTATTAACTTAAGCTTGTTGTTAATACCTTCAACAATACCACTTGTGGTTTTATTATCAAAGTAAGCAATTATCTCGTCGAACCAATTAGTAATAGTCTTCACAGTATCGGGAAAATATTGTTTAGCTCTTTTCTGCCAGATACCAATTCTCAACAATCCCCTCAACCAATTTGTTTTTTTTTCAAATATTTGTCGGAATTTTTCTTTTAATTTAGGCATTTCTGCAAGATTGGGACACAGTTTTTTAACCTCCATTAATTTGATATTTTGCTTTTCATTTAAATTCTCTTCATTCTTTAATAATGAATATTTACTGTCGTTTATTCCCTCTAATATTTCTTGAAGTTTTGCTACTTTTTTGGACTATTTTGATTTTTTTGTTAAATCTATTATTTGCCTTTTTTCGCGCTTTCTTTGTGTATCTAGCTCCTTGTTAACTTGTAACCTTACATGAAATCTGTCCGCTACTACTTGAACATTTGGCATCAGTTTTTTTACTAGGGTTTTGTAGCCTTTCCACAAATCTATACTTACTTCTTCTATTTTTGGGCTTGACCTCTGACCCCCAGGATTTAAGCACTGGCTCGATTTATGCTTACGTTCTTCCTTTGACAATTGTAATCAATTTAGATGTTTCTAAATCGATTAATACGGCACAGTAATTTCCTTGACCTTTGATTAAAGCTATTTCATCAATTCCTAGTTTTTTTAAATTTGATGGTTGTGACGATAATTCTTGTGAGGCATCTGATAACATTCTTTCTATTTCTTCTGTGGTCACTACTCCTTGTTTTGCTACACTGTGAAGATCACTTGAAAATACTGATTGGATTGTGCTATTTGCTAGTCCTTTTGTATAAGTTCTTCGGTTGTTCACAAAGTCTAATTTTTCACTAAATGGTTTGCCACATTTTTTACATTTAAACTGTCGCCTGTTTATTTCTCAAAATACTGGCTGCTCTCCCCACGATAAATCTTTTACTACATATCGATGATTTTGATGTAATCTATTACTTTTTGTCCCGCAATGATGACAATGACTTTCTCGCTCGGTTGACTCCACCT
>NZ_JAUBQW010000109.1:0-21634 GCF_036701485.1 Microcoleus sp. Pol11C3
CTGGCACATCTCTTGATGAAATTATTCGTGCTTATTGTGCATGAATAGTGTCTCATACTTATTTGAAATGACTATAAATTGTAGTGGTTAACAGTTTGTGCCCCCACCACCGGAGTTATCTTCACCAAATTGCTCAAAGAAATCATTTCATTCTTGCCTGAACGCACATACAATTTCCCAATATCTTCAGGGTTATCACGAAACTGTTTATCCGCCTGAACATACACCCGATAATTGCGCTGCTGGAGGTTAAAATCATTCACATACTGCGAACCCAGAGCCGTTCTAATCTTACTTTTTTTTCAGATTGCATCAAGGATACCAAGGTTGTCATCACCAAAAACTGAGATGGCGTCAGGTCTTTTTGTAAATGAGTCTGGTAGAATCTTCGTATTATTATTTTTTTGGATAAGCAACAGCAACTGAGTTTGGGTCGTTTTCGGCTATTATACTCCCATCAGAGTGACACAAGAGCAATAAATTGCATATTGAAATTGTCGAAAGGGTTGTGGGGCATGAGGTGTATGGTATAGGCGTATGCAAATTAAATTCCTATTAACTTATGCTAGGTATCAATGTCGGGAGAAGTCACTATGCTTGGTAAATCAAGGAGGCCCTTATCAATTGGACTTTTCAGAAAAATCCCCCTACAAATAATGCTAATTGTTCCATTTGTTGTCCAAACAGTTGGAGCAGTGGCTGTTGTTGGTTATCTTTCCTATAGAAACGGTCAAAAAGCAGTAAATGATGTAGCTACTCAGTTGCGGAATGATGTTAGCGATCGCATCAAGCAAAATCTAACTTATCTGGTTGCTATTCCCTTTCAATCCTTTGAAAACTATGATGCAGCCCTGAGCCAAAACCGAATAGATCTTAATAATGGGAGAGATGTAGAGAAGTTTCTATGGGGACAACTCCCTGCCTTTCCCCTTGTTGCTGCCGCAGCTTTTGTTACCCCCAATCAGGAGTTTTTTGCTGGTGAGCGGCAGGATGATGGCACGATCGTCATCCGTACTTCGGAGGTAGAAAATAACCACACTTTGACTACCTATACCGCCAGTCCAGAGGGGGAACGCCAAGAAATTATCAACGCCGGGAAACCTAACTTTGACCCCCGCAAACGCCCCTACTATAAAATTCCAGTCCAGCAAAAGCAAGCTGTTTGGGCAAAACTGTATCCTCACATCACAGGTAAATACCTATACATTGCGGCTGGCAAACCCATATATACCAAGACTGGAGATCTCCAAGGAGTGTGGATGACCAGCTTAAATATGGTAATGTTTGGGAATTTTTTAAGCAAACTCAAAATCGGTAAAACAGGGCAAAGTTTTATTCTGGAACGTTCTGGAGAAATGATTGCCACCTCTACAGGGGAAAAGCCCTTTCAATATTACCCAGACAAGGTTGTCCAACTGCCAGAGCAACGAATTGAACGACTAAAGGTTGTCGATAGTAGCAATGCCATTACCCAAAAAGCGAGTCAAGCTTTGCTAGAGCAGTTTCATGATTTTCAAAATATCCAAGCATCTCATCAACTGAAATTTACCGTCGATGGTAAAAATTATTTCGCCCAAGTCGATCCTTTTCGAGATAGTAAAGGTATTGACTGGTTGGTGGTGGTGACTATTCCAGAAGCAGACTTTATGAATCAAATTAATGCCAATACTCAGACTACAATCCTGCTCTGTTTAGCAACTTTGATTTTGGCAATTTTATTGGGTATCCTGACTGCTCGCTGGATTATCCGTCCTGTGGAGCGGATCACCACTGCTTCCGAAGCGATCGCTGGGGGCAATCTCAATCAACAAGTGGAGGTTAGTTCCATCGTTGAACTTGGCAAATTAGCCAACGTTTTTAACGGTATGACCAGACAACTGAAGGATTCTCTAGATACCATCCATTTGGCAAATGAAGAGTTGGAAGCTAGAGTGGAGCAAAGAACTGGAGAACTGCGCCAAGAAAAAGAAAGGTCAGAACAATTACTTTTAAATATCTTACCTGCGGAAATTGCCGATCGCCTCATGCGGACTAATGAATCCCCTGCTGAACATTTTGAAGAAGCCACGATTTTGTTTGCGGATATCGTAGGTTTTACCAGTATCTCGGCACGGATAGAGCCGATGCAATTGGTAGCAGGTTTGAACCAAATTTTCTCTGCCTTCGATCAACTCACTGAAAAGTATGGCTTAGAGAAAATTAAAACCATTGGGGATGCCTACATGGTAGTTGGTGGTTTACCCGTTTCTCGCCCGGATCATTCCGAAGCGATCGCCAACATGGCGTTGGATATGCAAGCCTATATGCAAGACGTGGAGATTATTTTTGGGGAATCTCTACAAATTCGGATCGGGATTAATACCGGTCCTGTAATTGCGGGAGTAATTGGGATTAAGAAATTTATCTATGACCTCTGGGGTGATGCGGTGAATGTCGCCTCAAGGATGGAATCCCACGGCAAACCGGGATACATTCAAGTCACCGATGCGACTTATCTCAAATTACAGAATAAATACTTACTAGAGCCAAGGGGTACGATCGAGGTCAAGGGAAGAGGAGAAATGATGACCTATTGGCTTTTGGGTCGGCGGGAGGAATATTAGCCACTAGCACTCGATAGCAAAGACGGGTCGTTTAATAAAAAAGTCTGCAAACATAACTGTGTTATTTGTTAAAGGTATGTTGTTGGGCTTGAGCGCTCTTGAGGGTTCAAGCCCAACAACGTACTTCACTTACTTGAGAACCACTTTATCGCGTTCAATCTCCTCGCGGGGAGCGGTTTTCCCATCTAAATTTGTGTCATCGTGGGGCGGATTTTGAGGGCGATCGCGCTTCTTAAAGCGATCGCGAGCCGAGACAACCACCACATACAGAACCGGCACCATAAACAAACTCAAGAAAGTAGAAACCACCATCCCCCCCGCGATCGCATTCCCTAGCGATCGGCGGCTCGCTGCACCCGCACCTTCCGGGTTAACTAGAGGAGCAATACCCAAAATGAAAGCCAGAGAAGTCATCAAAATTGGTCGTAAACGCTCTTGAGCAGCCTCAACTGCTGCCTTAGCAATTGGATACCCCCGCTCCCGCAACTGGTTAGCAAACTCCACGATTAAAATCGCATTTTTACTCGCCAATCCAATCAACATCACCAAACCAATCTGGCAATAAACATCATTCGCCAAACCCCGCAACGACTGAGCTAAAAGTGCACCCAAAATCGCCAGAGGAACCGCCAGCAAAATAATGAAAGGATCGACATAATTTTCGTACTGAGCCGCCAAAACCAAGAACACAAAAATCAGTCCCAAACCAAAAATAATTGGTGCTTGACCCCCCGACTCAATTTCTTCTAAAGAACTCCCCGACCATTCATAGCCAAAACCCGAGGGCAAAACTTGAGCCGACACCTTTTCCATCGATTTTAGCGCCCGTCCAGAACTCGAACCCGGAGCCGGAGTGCCAGTAATTTCAATTGACCTATATAAATTGTAGTGGTTAACAGTTTGTGCCCCCACCACCGGAGTTATCTTCACCAAATTGCTCAAAGAAATCATTTCATTCTTGCCCGAACGCACATACAATTTCCCAATATCTTCAGGGTTATCACGAAACTGTTTATCCGCCTGAACATACACCCGATAATTGCGCTGCTGCAGGTTAAAATCGTTCACATACTGAGCACCCAGAGCCGTTTGTAACGTACTGAAAACATCATTGATGGGAATATCGAGAGCCTTAGCTCGATTGCGGTCAACTTCCACAATTAACTGAGGCGTATTCGCTGCAAATGTACTAAATACCGCCTGCAATCCTGGTGTCTGATTTGCCTGCTTTAAAATCCCACCCATAGTCTGGACTAAGGCATCTAAACCGCTGTTACCTTTGCGGTCTTGCAATTGAAATTGGAAACCCCCAAATTGACCTAAACCTTGAATGGCAGGCGGATTCACTGGGAAAATTCTCGCTTCTGGAATCGCGAAAAACTTACCCCGCAACTTACCAATAATCGCTTGTACAGTTTGATCTTCTCCGTGACGTTCTTTCCAGGCTTTAAGTGTAGTAAATATAATGCCTTGATTAGAAGTGCTACCGCTAAAACCAAATCCACCCACTGAAAAAGTTCCCACAACTTCAGGAAGTTTGAGGATTTCTGCTTCTACTTGGTCCATTACTTTCTGAGTGTATTGCAGCGAAACACCTTGGGGCCCTTGAATAATTGTCAGAAAATAGCCCTGGTCTTCTTCCGGGATAAATGCTGTGGGGACTGATAAATAAAGCCAAGCAGTTACTCCCAGAGAAGCGATGAACACGAGAGTGACAATAGTCTTAATTCCTGTGAGAAATATTAAGGATTTCCGATATTGCCGCTGTACCCAATCGAGAACTGCATTAAATCTGTCAAAAACCCAACCCAGCGGACCTCCAAACTTCGGACTTCGACGCAGTAATATAGCTGCAAGTGAGGGCGTAAGAGTAATAGCAATAAAGGTAGAAAGCAATACTGAAAAAGCAATTGTCAGCGCAAATTGTTTATAAAGAGCTCCTGTAGTTCCGGGAAAAAATGCCACTGGCACGAACACTGCCATCAACACTAAAGAAGTCGCAATTACAGCGCTAAAAAGCTCCCGCATTGACTCAAAAGCCGCTTCGCGGGCATTCATACCTTGGCGGATCAGGCGGTCAATATTTTCTACTACAATGATAGCGTCATCAACAACTAATCCCGTCGCTAATGTCAGACCAAACAGAGATAAACTGTTAATAGTAAATCCGAAAACTTTGATAAAGGCAAACGTCCCAATCAAAGAAATTGGAATTGTGATGGTAGGAATAATAGTTGTGCGCCAGTCTTGCAAGAAAACAAAAATCACTATCACCACTAGCAAGACTGCTTCAAATAATGTCTTGACTACTTCTGCCATCGACTCTTGTACAAACAAAGTCGTGTCCAGCGCTACTCTATGGATCAACCCCGGAGGGAAACCAACCGCTAGTTTTTCCATTTCGGTTTTGACGGCATGGGCAACATTCAAAGCATTACTTCCAGGGAGTTGGTAAATCCCTAAACCTACGGCATCATTGCCTCGAAATCGCAGAAATGAGCTGTAATTCTCTGCCCCTAGTTCTGCTCTCCCCACATCTTTTAATTTAACTAACGTTCCATTTGTCTCTGTTTTGAGGACGAGTTCTTCAAATTCTGCTGGTTCTTTGAGGCGACTTTCAGCACGCAAGTCAATTTGATACATTTGTCCCTGTGGAGCAGGTTCTTGACCAATTCTCCCAGCACCAACTTGCAAGTTTTGTTCGTTGAGAGCTCTCGTTACATCTTGCATTGTGAGACGGCGAGCTGCTAATTTATTGGGATCTATCCATAAACGCATTGCATAGCGTCTTTCCCCAAAAATTCGCACGTCGCCAACCCCTTTTACTCTTTTTAAGGCATCTGCTAAATATAGGTCAGCGTAGTTGCTTAAAAATATGGTGTCGTATTCTTTATTTTCCGTAAATAAACCGATCGCTAATAGGAGACTTGTAGATTGTTTTGTAACTCTAACTCCTGTGCGTTGTACGGCATCTGGTAGTTGTGGTTGAGCAACTGCAACTCGATTTTGAACATCGACGCCGGCAAGGTCTTTGTTGCGCGATGCATCAAAGGTAGCTGTAATGGTGCTGGTGCCATCGTTACTACTACTGGAAGTTAGATATTTTAGTCCTTCAACGCCGTTGATTTGCCTTTCTAGGATGTTGGTAACTGCATTTTCGACAATTTCAGCACTCGCCCCGCTATAGTTAGATGTGACGTTAATTTGGGTAGGGCTAATGTCGGGGAAGCGCTCGATAGGTATGGTGGGAATGCTGATTGCGCCTACCAAGATAATAATTAAGGCGCAGACGCTAGCAAAGACTGGTCGTTTAATAAAGAAATCTGCAAACATTATTTGGGTAATGGGTAGTTGTTAGTTGATAATTCGTAATTCGTAATTCGTAATTCGTAATTCCTAATTAGACTTACGTCAAAAATTAAAATTTCCCCTTTTTAAATAGCTGAGCAATCCAGTTGTTTCAAATAATGTACGGAGTTGCGCTTGTGCACTCTTAAGAGGTGAATCAAGAGCGCACAAGCGCAACAACATACCTTATTTTTTGCTTCCTACTGGTAATTTTTCTCCTGTTCCTTTTCCTTCCTCTTGAGCCATAATGGGAACACCGTCTGTCAGGTTAAGGATGCCTGCGGTAACAATTTTTTCGCCGGCTTGCAAACCTTCGATAACTTGATAATTATTCCCCTCAATGGCTCCCAATTTCACGGACTTTTGTCGCGCTACTAAAGGTGGCATTCCAGGTTTTGGCTGTTCGGGCTTTTGAGCTGTGAAGACAAAAGTTTCCCCACCTAAACGAGTGACTGCTGTTACTGGAACTAAAATTCCCGGGTTCTGTTTCCAGATGACTTTAGCTTTTACAAACTGGAGATTAAGCAGTTCGCCACTGGGGTTGGGAAAGGTGGCTTTAGCTAAAATTGTTTGGGAATTGGCGCTGACGTTGGGGGAGATAAAACTGATTTGACCTTGGGCGATCGCCTTACCTTGAGCGTCGAGCATTTGTACGGGCAGCCCTAAGCGTAATTGAGGCTGCCGTTCCAAAGGAATTGATAACCGCAAGTCTAGCAATTGGTTCTCAGTTAAGGTGGCGATCGCATCACCTTTTTTCAAGTAATCACCTACTTTCACTGGTATGTCGCCGATGACTCCCGCGAAGGGCGCGATGACAGCAGTTTCTTGTAGTTGTACTTCAAAGCCGCGCACTTGAGCGGCGGCCTCGGCAACTTGCGCTTCAGCTTGATCGAGCTGTTCTTGGCGCGTACCGTTGGCTAACTGCGCTAATCTGCTCTTGGCTTGTGCGACTTCTGCTTCGGCTTTGGCTATTTCCTCTGGGCGCGAACCGTTTTGCAATTGGCGCAAAGCTTGCCGCTGCTGCTGTAAGGCTGCTGTCCGGCGCTCTATCTCGGCTTGTCTGTTCTTTTGCCGCTGCTGGAACCGCCTTTGAGCTTCTCTGAGGTTGGCTTTGGCGCTGCCTTCTTTTTGGGTGTATTGTTCGAGGGTGTTGGCGGATTCTGCACCTTCTTTTGCCAATGCCTGATATCTGGCAAGCTGCTGGCTGGCTAATTTTGCTTCGGCTGTGCTTGCCTCTATTTGCGCTCTTGCTTGGGCGATGTCTTCTAAGAGACTACCTGTTTGGGCGTCGGCGAGGTCGGCTTCAGCTTGGGAAACGCGGGCTTGGGCTTGACCAATTTCTTCGGGCCGAGAGCCCGATCGCAGTTGGGCGAGGTTGGCTTGGGCTTGGGCGACTTGGGCTTGAGCTTGGGCGATTTCTTCGGGCCTGGTTCCTGCTTGCAATTCGGCTAAGTGGGATTGAGCGCGGATCAGGTTGGCTTGGGATTGCCTCAAGTCAGCTTGGGCGCTGTCGCTTTTCATGCGGGCGATGGCTTGTCCTTTGTTTATGAAGTCCCCGGATTTGACAAAAATCTCCGTGACTAGCCCTTCTGCTTCGGGTTTGATTTCTACCGAACGCTTGGCTTCTAAGCTGCTGACAAATTCCGAGGCTTCTTGGACTGAGCTGGTTTTTACGGCGGCGAGCTTGACTGGTATGGCTTTGGGTTGGGCTGCTGCTGCCGGTTGCTGTGCGCGATTATGACCGGATTGCCACGAGTACCAGCCGAAACCTGCTGCCCCTGTGACGATCGCGAGCGCGGCAATTAGGGGCCAGCGCGATCGTGCTTTAGCAAAAGGTTGGGGGCGATCGGCAACGATGGCAAAATCCTCCGGTTGCTCGTTGTCTGCATCGGTTGGGTGAAGTTCCGGTGCGGGAGATTTTTGCTCTTGGGCTTCAACTACGGATTCTGGGGATTTAGAATAACTCATTGGCAGCACCACTTAGATTTTTTTTTATTTCTGATTTACTGAGACTTGGGCGGAATATTTGATTTTGCGGCGTTACCCTCAAACATGGGGGAATAAGGACAAGCGGTTTTAAACAGAATTAAATCGGGAAAGTCACTTTTTAATGGGGTTGGGGTATTTGCAGGGCTTTAGTCTGATCGCAGTTAGCAAAGCCAGGGAGTGATTCTTTTTAGGAAAGGTTCTGGTTATCTCAAAAGTTACGATGGCATGAATGATTACACATCCTTCTTATGACTCACCTGAGTGGGTGAGTTGGAAGGATTTTTCCTGGGAGTCGGCGGATTCAGCGAAGGTTGGGGAGTCGCGCACTTGAGCGATCGCGCCTCTTTCTTTGGCTAGTTGCTCGGTTAACCACTCTATCTCTGACGCCAGCACTGACTTGCAGCGATCGCGAGAGGCGAATTGATAGTCGTCTGTTAGTGGATATTCGCTCTTGAGGCTTTCGATGTAGTCTTGCCGGGTGTAACAGGCTCGCAAGCGGTGTTCCAAAAGCTTCAGCCGTTCTTCGGGTTCTAAGTCGCCAAAAAAGAAAAACTTGATTTGGAACCGGGAACCGCTGTTAACCCAGCTTTCTTGAGGGTGTTCGAGCATTTTTTGCCGCCAGAGTTCGCGCCCTTTGGCGGTAATTCCGTAGATTTTGCGCGGACAGCCCGCATCTCCGGCTTCTTCGGCTATTACCGAAATCTCCCCTCGCTCTTCCAAGCGCTTCAGCAGCGGGTAAATCGCTCCGTAGTTAACGCTGATGCAACTGCTCATAAACAGCTCCAGTTGTTGCTTTAGCCGATAGCCGTGCAGGGGTTGCCACTGTAGCAGCCCAAGGGCTGATAATTCAAGCATTTATATCAATTTGATATTATAGTCTGAATTATATCACTAGATCGGACTCAAGGGCGATCGGGTAAATAGCTAGTTTCACAGAAAATAAATAGGTTACACATTTAATAATATTTGTCAATACCCTTAATATATATTATTTTAGGATCGAGAGAGGGCGATCGCTTTATCCTAAAACCCCAAATCACTGCCCTGTCAGCGATCGGAATACCCACGCGAAAAGCATGACGCTCAAGAAAATCACGCCTCCGACAATTAATACCAAACCCAACAGCAAAACCGCCACAAATAACCAGTCGGCTTTTTTCCCAGGTTCAGGGGAACCTAAATGAGCATCCAGCAATTCTATATTTTTGACATTAGCTTTCCAAGCAACATCCAACAAATCTCCGGCCACCGGTACTGTACCAGCAACTGTATCAAATACGATGTTAGCAGCCATTTGTACTAGAGTTTCTCGCGGTGCTCCGAGTTGCGCGGCTTTGAAGACTACGTAACCTGCAAAAATCGCTCCGATTAAATCGCCGCCGCCCGGTATAAGTCCCAATATCGGATCGAGTCCGATGCGGTAACGGGTGCCGGGAATGGGAATTGCATTGTCAAGTAAGTGGCTGATTTGGCGGAGACGCCGCAAGGATGCAATCTGGGATTTGTTGGGAGGATTTTGCGAAGAATTTTGTATAGGAGAACGTGACATTTAATTAGTCTCGATTGCGATATTACTGCTAGTTTATGATACTTATTGAAGCATATTCAAGTTTTTTCACTATGCCTCAAGCAGATTTTTACTGATTTTGGGCGATCGCCTTTTGTTTGTTTTTGAATGCACAGAAACCCGGTTTCTGTTCAAAACCGGGTTTCTTGCTTCTAGCTGGGGGCTTTTAATTTAGCCTTTTATTTGTTGCCTTCTGTGAAGTCGGCGTCAATCACGTCGTCGCCGCCGCCAGTGGGGCCGCCGTCTCCATAGCCACCAGGGCCACCAGGGCCGCCAGGGCCATCAGTGGGGCCGCCGGCTTGCTGGTACAGGTTGCTGCTGACAGCGTAGAATGCTTGCTGCAACTCTGTTGTTAGGGTTTTTATGCGATCGTCATCTTCACTACTGATCGCCTCGCGCAAGTCTTTGATCAACCCTTCAACCTTAGTCTTGTCATCAGCGGGAACTTTATCACCCAATTCTGCCAACTGCTTCTCAATTTGATAGGCTAAAGAATCGCCTTGGTTTTTGCGATCGATCTTTTCGCGACGTTCCTTGTCAGCAGAAGCATTCGATTCGGCTTCCTTCACCATGCGCTCGACTTCATTGCTGGGCAAAGTAGAAGCACCAGTAATGCTAATCGATTGCTCCTTGCCTGTACCTTTATCCTTAGCAGCTACATTCAAAATACCGTTAGCATCGATATCGAAAGTAACTTCAATTTGAGGTACGCCACGGGGGGCAGGCGGAACTCCATCTAAGCGGAAGGTTCCCAAATCCTTGTTATCATTCGCCAATTCTCGTTCGCCTTGCAAAACGTGAATTTCCACGTTTGTTTGGCCGTCTACAGCAGTCGAGAAAGTTTCCGACTTCTTAGTAGGAATGGTGGTGTTGCGGGGAATGATTTTGGTCATCACGCCGCCCAAGGTTTCGACGCCAAGAGACAGCGGGGTAACGTCGAGCAACAAGATGTCTTTGACTTCGCCGGAGAGTACGCCAGCTTGAATTGCTGCACCGACTGCGACCACTTCGTCCGGGTTTACCGTTTGGTTGGGATCTTTGCCGAGGATTTTTTTGACCAGTTCTTGCACCGCAGGAATACGTGTAGAACCGCCAACTAAGACCACTTCATTAATTGCAGATTTGTCTAATTTGGCGTCGCGGATCGCATTTTCTACGGGGATGCGAGAGCGATCGATCAAATCTGAACAGAGTTCTTCAAATTTGCCCCGCGTCAAAGTCGTGTCCAAGTGTTTTGGCCCGTCTTGAGTCGCGGTAATAAACGGCAGGTTGATTTCTGCTTGAGTAACGCTCGAAAGTTCAATCTTGGCTTTTTCGGCCGCTTCCGTCAGGCGTTGCAGTGCTTGCTTGTCTTTGCGGAGGTCAATTCCTTCGGCTCTTTGGAATTCATTAGCGATGAAATCGACGATTTTTTTGTCGAAGTCGTCACCGCCGAGGTGAGTGTCTCCACTTGTTGCTAGCACTTCAAATACGCCGTCGCCTACTTCGAGAATAGATACGTCGAAAGTACCGCCACCTAAGTCAAATACGAGGATGGTTTCGTTGCTCTTTTTATCTAATCCGTAAGCTAAAGCGGCCGCTGTAGGTTCGTTAATAATCCGCAGCACTTCAATCCCGGCAATTTTACCAGCGTCTTTCGTAGCTTGGCGCTGGGAGTCGTTGAAGTAAGCGGGAACAGTAATTACCGCTTGGGTAACTGTTTCGCCGAGGTATTTGCTGGCGTCTTCTACCAGTTTGCGGAGAACTTGTGCAGAAATTTCTTCTGGGGCAAATTGCTTGCCACGGGCGGGACAGTCTAGTTTGAGGCTGTTGCCGACTTTGAGGACTTTGTATGAAACTTCAGTGGTTTCGTGAGTTACTTCATCAACCCGACGCCCGATAAACCGTTTTACTGAGTAAAAGGTGTTTTCGGCGTTCATCACGGCTTGACGCTTGGCGATTTGTCCGACAAGCTGATCGCCATTTTTAGCATATGCTACTACTGAAGGTGTGGTGCGACCCCCTTCGGCGTTGGCTATGACGGTGGGTTTGCCGCCTTCCATAACTGCGACGCAGGAGTTTGTCGTACCTAAGTCAATTCCAACTACTTTTCCCATAGGGGTGTTCCGGCTCCAATTTCTACAAAATTTTGGTGTTCTATCTGTGCGATAGTCTGGTTATTCAGGACTGCGATTTTACCTCGCGGTTTACGGGTAGTGAGTCCTGCTTTAATACAGTCTTCGATAGGGTGCTTATCTCTATACTGCGGGCGGTAGACCTTGCGATGAAGGGGTATTTACCGAACCTGTTGGGGGACGGTTGCATCCGTGAGGCTTGCACCGCTACAGTTGTTGACTGCTTTTCTTTACTCTTCCCAATGTACGGTGTGCGATCCATTCGGGTATTGTGGCAAACCGTATACGTTGTGTTGTATTTGCCGTCTTTGTTGTATAAATTTTGTTTGGTTGGTAGGGGCGATCGGTTTTTTGGCTTCCAATCAGGTTTAATATCAATTCTGAAAAGGGACACGGCAATGCCCTGTCCCTACCCGTTTACTTCCAGGCTGTGCCTGGGAAGGAATATATTATTGAGGAAGAGCCTCAAGTCCGCCTCCTGGGAATCTCGGAAAATTCAATAATTTTCCAGCTTTTCATTGCTATTTTTCACCGATCAGCAGAGCTGCAGGAAAGTAACTGAGAGCTTCACCAATTGCCAACGTACCGTTACTTTCTACCGCCTGATTTGTAATTGCATCTTTCCAAACCGACGGCATTTGCTCGGATAATTCCAGATTAGTATCTTTCCAGACTTGTTTGCCGATCGGCATTTCTTCCGGTTTGACAATTCCCGTCAAAAACCGGGGAGCAATGACAATAACTGTAGTCTCTCCAAAGCTTCTGGCAAAGGCAACCACATTATCTTTAAACGTGCCAACTGCTTGCAGCGGCAGATAATCGCCTGATTGAAAAACTTGCAAGTATTTTTTTCTCGCTTCTAGCGCTCTTGCCGTCAAAAATAACTTAATTCTCGCGTCTTCTCGCGTCGCAATCAAATCTTCAACCAGTTGCAAAATATCCGTCTGAGCTTGCTCTTTAATTTCCCGCAAAACCTCGATTCTGCGGTCAAAATCAACGGGACGGCGGTTGTCCGGATCGACGTGGCTTAAATCCCAGAATTCCGTCCCTTGATAAATGTCGGGAACACCGGGAGCCGTGATTTTCAGCAGTGTTTGAGATAAAGAATTGAAAATTCCGTAATTAGCTACTTTTTTGCAGAAAGGTGTAAATTTGTTGAGAAACTCATTGTGTTCCGAAGGTTCGAGAACGCTATCGACAAAGGTCATAAAACCAGCTTCGTAGTCGTTATCCGGTCTCAGCCAAGCCGTATAAACTTTGGCTTCGCGGACAGCTTTAATGACATAATCTTTCAGGCGATCGACATAATCAGTGTTTTCAATTCCCTCAAATGGAAAACTGCCGATCAGAGTTTGGTACAAGAAGTATTCGTCATTAGTATTGGGAACCATTCGATTCACAAAGTTGACTTTCTTAGAAGAGTTTAGCTCTCTCCAAGACTTGACTTGCTGTTCCCATTCATCGGGAATTTCCGACAAAACGTTAATTCGAGCTCGCACATCTTCGCCGCGTTTGGTATCGTGGGTAGCTGTAGCATTCATTTTGTGTGGCCAAGCGACTTGCTGCTGTTTGTTGAACTCGTGAAAATCTCCCAGCGACACGCCGAACTGACTGGGGTTTCCTCCGACTTCGTTGAGGGATAAAAGCCGATAGTAGACGTATAAAAGCGTGTCTTCCACGCCTTTTGCCATTAATGGTCCTGTCAACTGCTGGAGTTTCATTACAAAGTGCCGGCGCTGCTCTTTTTGTTCGGTTGTTAGGGTTTCTTCTTCTTCGAGCAAGAGCACTGTTTCGATAAATTTAAGTTCTTTGAGGAGTCGCGGTACTTGTTCTTTGGCGTGGGCGATCGCATATTTTACGTAAGTGCGATCGGACTCTCTCAAACCCTCTTGATTGATGTAAGTTCGGTACACTGGAAAAATCGTCAAAACAGCCGCCAGTGCTTTTTCCAAACCGGGACGAGTAAAGTCGTTTCCCTGTCTGGATTGACCGGAGATATTCTTCAATAGTTGAGCCAGATTGTCTACATCTCCCGCCAAATTTTTCTCAACAATCAGCCCTTTTTTATCTAAAAACAACTGTTCGTAAGGAACGTTTAAGCGAGTAAACCTTTGATATATTTCGCTAAATTGCTGTTCGCGATCGCACCGACAGAAAACGCCATTTACGTAGTTCAAAAAGTCGTAGCCGCTAGTTCCCTCAATCGGCCAATATGACGGCAAATCTTCTTCGTGTTCCAGAATCTTTTCAACCGTGATGTAAGTGTCTCCGACTTTCTCCCGGAGCCGTTTCAAATATTCTGTGGGGTCGTACAGTCCGTCGATGTGGTCGATTCTCAATCCGGTAAACTTTCCCTCTTCAACCAGGTCGAAAATCAGCTCGTGATTTTTGTGAAAAACTTTAATCTCTTCAACTTTTACCGAAATCAGTTCGTTGACTGTAAAAAACCTGCGGTAGTTAATTTCTTCTGCCCCCACTTTCCAGAAGGCCAGACGGTAAAACTGCTCGGAAAGCAACTCGTCTAGGAAATTAAAACTTTCGGCATTGCCCTTTTCTCCGTTAAAAAAATTGATATTTTCATCTATAAATTCCTGCACCAGAGGATTTTGATTGTAGAGTTCCCACAGCAGTCCTTTGACAAAAGCTATCTGATCGTATCTGGCTTTACCTTTAGTTTCGGAAGATGTACTTTTAATCAAATAAAGAATTCCCAAAAACTTGATAAAATCTGGATGGCGTCTGCCTAATTCCCTGGCTAAATGCCCCAAATTATGACTGATAAATTTAGCATAAGATTCGATTTTTACTGGCAATTGTAAGCTATAATAATTTATGGTCAGCCCAATCTCGCTGTATCTTAGTTGAATCTCGCCATTTTCCAGACACTCTCCATAAAAATTGCCCAGCAGCGGAGCCAGCACTCGACCTCTGAGATGTTCGTAAGCATGATTCCATTCAATATCGAAGTAATCGAAATAGTCGGAATCTGGGCCGTGTTCCAATACATCTAACAGCAGCAAATTTTGAGTGTCGTAAGCCATGTGGTTCGGAACAATATCTTGCAGCCATCCCATGTTCCGTTTCTTGATTTCGTATGTGAGGGCTTCAAAATTTTCTGATGTTCCCAAATCGGGATTGAGCTGATTTGAGTCAACCACATCGTATCCGTGAGAGCTGCCTTTTCTGGCTTTAAATATTGGTGAAGCGTAAACGTCGGTAATTCCTAAATCTTCCAGATAGCTAAGAATTTGTTTGGCGGCTTCAAAGTTAAAACCTCCATGAAATTGAATCCGATAAGTTGTTGTGGGAATTCTCATTATGTTAATTTTACTCCAGGTTTTTTAGGGTTTTCTTTTTTTATATTATGAGGCCAAGCCTCCTCGACTGCATTCCCCGGCAGAGGCGGGCAACGAGAGAGGCTCTGCCTCCCGTTTCTGGTGGGACTACATTCTGCTGCAGAGGCTGAGAAGGAGACAGGTTCTGCCTCCTGTTTCTTGTTCCTAGGCTCTGCCTGGGAACGCCTGTATTTGAGGCTCTGCCTCCCGTTTTAATTACTGTAATTCATAGAGTGCGAAACTCTGCGGTTTAACGGTCAATTTTTGCTCTGAAGTTATCTTTTCAGGCAAGCTAGAACCTGAACCCATCCATTTTTCATCAGCAGAGTCTAAAATTTTGTGACCGTTGCCTTGGGGAAGTGCAGCCGTAAAAGCTACCTCTTGCCTGTTGAAGTTTAGAATGCAGAATATCTGGCTGTCATCTGTCCAACGACGTAGAAATAAGATTTTTTCCGCTTCAATGCTGGACACTTCTAAACTGTTTTTGTCGAGTTTTTTAAGGGCTGGTATTGTCCGCCGCAGTTGAATCAAATGTTGATGCCATTCCCAAAGGATTTTGTGTTTGCCTTCAGTTTGTTTTTCCCAGTTTAACTTACACTTATCGAAAGTCTCAGGACTCTGGGGGTCGTGAAACTCGCCTCGGCCTTCAAAGCTTTTAAATTCTTGTTGTTTGTCTTTGCGGATAGCTTCAATTAAGTTTTCGTCCGAGTGGGAAACGAAGTAAAAAAACGGCGCTTCTTCTCCGTATTCTTCTCCCATAAAAAAGAAGGGAATGTAGGGAGAAATCAAGACTGTGCCGGCTGCGAGTTTCAATCCTTCAAAGTCAACTATTTTGGATAGTCTGTCTCCCAAAATGCGGTTGCCGATTTGGTCGTGGGTTTGGGCAAACACCAAAAATTTATGACCCGGTTCATCCTTAACAGAATTGCCGTGTTTCCGCTTTCTGTGGGGGGCGTACTGGCCAGAGTAAACAAAGCTTTCTTTGAAAGATTTTTCTAAGTGTTCGCACTTGCCGAAATCTTGGTAGTATCGGTCGTCTTCTCCGGTGAGCAAAGCGTGCAGTGCGTGGTGGAAATCATCGCACCATTGGGCGTCTAATCCGAAGCCACCCAGTTCTTTAGGACGTATAGTGCGGACATCATTTAAGTCACTTTCGGCTATTAAGTAAAGTTGCCGTCCTAGTTCTTGGGAAATATCGGCTGTGGCATCAGATAGTTCTTGTAAAAAAGGTCTTGCACCTACTTCAAATATTGCTTGAATTGCATCTAATCTCAAAGCATCGATGTGATAGTCTCGAAACCAGTAGAGGGCGTTTTCAATAAAGTAGTTACGCACGCCGTCGCTGTAGGCATCGTCGAAGTTGAGGGGATCTCCCCAAATCGAGCCGTATTTTGAGGTAAAGTAGGGGCCGAAGTCCCTGAGATAATTTCCTTCGGGGCCGAGGTGGTTGTAAACTACATCTAGAATTACTGAAATACCGTGTTCGTGGCAGGCGTTGACGAGTGTTTTGAAGCCTTCGGGGCCGCCGTAGGAGTTTTGAACTGCGTAGGGATATACGCCGTCATATCCCCAGTTTCGCTCGCCGGGGAATTGGGCTACTGGCATTATTTCGATAGCGTTGATTCCCAGTTCTTTGAGTCGGTTGAGCTGGGGAATTATTGCTTCAAATGTTCCGGCTTGGGTGAATGTGCCGACGTGCAGTTCGTAAATAATCATTTCGGCTAGCGGCACGCCTTGCCATTTTGTGTCTGTCCAAGTAAAGATATTTTCATCTATTACTTGCGACGGAGCGTGTACGCCTTGGGGTTGATATTTTGAGGCTGGGTCTGGTCGGTCGGTTTTTCCTTCGATTTGGTAGGTGTAAAGGGTTCCTGGTTCGATGTCTGTAGCTGTGCTTTGCCAATAACCTTCTGCGGATTGTTGCATCGGTATCAGGCGTTTTTTTGGAGAAACAATTTGGACTGCGATTTGTTTGAGGGTGGGCGCCCAAACGGTAAATTCACATTGGTTATTGCCGAGGTAATTTGCTCCTATCTTCACTTTGAGCTGTTCTCCTTATAAAATAGGTTGGTAGTTGGATCGCCCGACGCGCTATCAAATGCTTGCCCTTAACGTTCAGCGCCTGTTTAGACGGTAATATTACTTAATATAACAAACAACTAACTTTAGACAGAGGCATCAAAAGCTAAAATTGTGTAAGGGGCAAAAGTAGCGGTTAGTTATGTCTAAATTAGAGCATGACTCGGCACGGGGGCGATCGCCAAATTAACGGCCTGCAAGCGTTAATATTTCTAGTTGATATCATGTGGAAAATCTACCTAAAGGTAGGTCAAAAATCAGCGCGAGTGTGGATTTTATGGTTATGGCTTTTGGACGGGAAATCTGCTGCAATCTCGACTCGGCGGAGTCTCGGGAGTGGTTGGTCACAAACGGGATCGGCGGTTACGCTAGCGGCACGATCGCAAATCTCCTCACCCGCCGCTATCACGGCTTGCTGGTAGCCGCCCTCAAACCCCCGCTGGGACGCACTTTGATGCTCGCCAAGCTGGACGAGACGGCTGTGTATCACGATCGCGCCTATCCGCTTTATACAAACCGCTGGGCCGACGCCACGATCGAACCCCACGGCTACAAATACATCGAAAGCTTTCACCTCGAAGGGACGACGCCTGTTTGGAGGTTTGCTTTGGCCGACGCTATCCTGGAAAAGCGGATTTGGATGCAGCAAGGTGCTAACACAACATATATTCAATACCGCTTGCACCGCGCCTCACAACCGATCGCCCTCGCTGTCAAAGCCCTAGTCAACTACCGCGACTACCACCAAACGACGAGCGCCGGCGACTGGCAGATGAGCCTAGAAACCTTGGAACACGGGGTTTGCGTGACTGCCTTTCCCAAGGCTGCACCCCTATACCTGCTGACAGATGCAACACCAGAGGCCAAATTTCGAGTCTCTACGTCCTTATACAATTGGTATAACGAATTTGACTTGGCAGCAGAACAGCGGCGCGGATTGGACTGCTGCGAGGATCACTTGCACGCGGCGACTTTTCACATGACGATCGCACCGGGAAGTTCTCTGACATTGATAGCCAGCACTGAGAAAAATGCCGAACTCAACGGCGGTACAGCTCTAGAAGTGCGCCACGCCGCCGATCGAGAACTGCTGCAAAACTGGTCAAAAGTGAGCGAATCTCCCGATTGGATCAATCAGTTAGTGGTAGCCGCCGACCAATTTATCGTCAGTCGCCCGTTAGCGGAAGAACCCGAAGGCAAAACGATTATCGCCGGATATCCCTGGTTCAGCGACTGGGGGCGCGACACGACGATCGCCCTACCAGGCCTCACAATCTGTACCGGGCGATGGGATATTGCGCGATCGATTTTGCGGACATTTGCGCGGTATGTCGATCGGGGGATGGTGCCGAACCGCTTCCCGGATGCGGGTGGCGAACCGGAATACAACACCGCAGACGCTACTCTGTGGTACTTTGAGGCAATTCGCGCTTATATCGATGCCACGGGCGACGACGAACTTTTGACCGAACTCTGGCCGGTGTTATGTGAGATTGTTGACTGGCACTTGCAGGGTACTCGGTATAACATCCGCGTCGATCCCGATGACGGTTTAGTCTACGCGGGCGAAACCGGGGTGCAACTGACTTGGATGGATGCGAAAATCGGCGATTGGGTGGTGACACCCCGGATTGGTAAGCCGATCGAACTCAGCGCGCTTTGGTACAATGCTATACAAGCTATGGCAAGTTTTGCTCGAAAATTGGGCAAGCCTCACAATGAATACCAGCAATTGGGCGATCGAACAGCCGCCGGATTTCCTCGCTTCTGGAACGCCTCAACTGGTTACTGTTACGACGTTCTCGACGGCCCAGACGGACACGATAGCTCCCTGCGGCCCAACCAAATATTTGCCGTATCCTTGCCCCTAGACTCGATTCCTCCTCACTCCGTAAACTCCTTGTCAGCGGGGATGCGCCAGGAAACCCGCTATACACCGTTACTAACGCCCATCCAGCAGCGCGGCGTGGTGGACGCCTGCGCTGAAGGGCTTCTGACTTCTGTCGGCCTCCGCAGCCTCTCGCCGCAGCACCCGCAGTATCGCGGCGCATACGGAGGTGACCAATTGCAGCGCGACAGCGCCTACCACCAGGGCACAGCTTGGGGCTGGCTGATTGGCCCGTTTGTCTTGGCGCACTTGCACGTATACAAAAACCCAGCACAAGCGAGCGAATTCCTCGAACCGATGGCACATCATATGAGAGCCGGCGGAGTTGGCAGTCTGAGCGAAATTTTTGAGGGCGACGCCCCCCACTCGCCGCGAGGCTGCACGGCTCAAGCTTGGACTGTGGCTGAGGTGCTGCGGGCTTGGTTGGCAATTAATACTGTGGGTGTTTAAATGGGGAATGTTATCTTTGGTTGTAAAAAAGATTTATGGCATTATTATTAGCGGGCGATATTGGCGGAACTAAGACAATTTTGCGCTTAGTGGAAAGGACTATTAAGGGTGAAATGAACGCTCTTTACGAGTTTCGCTATCCGAGCGGGGAGTTTCCAGATTTAGTGCCGATGGTGCAGCAGTTTTTGACGGAAGCTACTACTAAGTTGAATGTAGCATCTGTGCCTGAAAAAGCTTGTTTTGCGATCGCAGGCCCGGTGGTTAACAACACTGCAAAACTGACTAATTTGCCTTGGGTGCTGGATGCGAAGCGTCTGGAACAGGAATTAGGAATATCCCGCGTCAGTTTAATTAATGATTTTGTTGCAGTTGGCTATGGCGTGTGGGGTTTAGACGATCGAGATTTGCACACTTTGCAAGTTGGAAAACCTCGCCAACACGATCCAATTGCTGTGATTGGTGCGGGTACTGGTTTGGGAAATTGTTTTGGAATTCCCGAGGCAAATGGCATCAGGGTTTTTTCTTCGGAAGGGGGACACGGTGACTTTGCTCCTCGTTCGGAGTTGGAGTTTCAATTGCTGAAATATTTGTTAGCCAAACACGACATTCCCAGAATATCGATCGAGCGTGTGGTTTCGGGACAAGGGATTGTTTCAATTTACCAGTTTTTGCGGGACAGAAAGTTTGCTCCTGAATCGCCGGAGGTAGGGGAAGTTATCCAAAAATGGGAGTCAGAAATCGGTAAAAGCGAGAAGAGTGTCGATCCGGGAGCGACAATTGCACAGGCGGCACTCAAAAAGTGCGATCGGCTTTCGGAACAAACAATGCAAATGTTTGTAGAAGCTTACGGTGCAGTGGCGGGAAATATGGCTGTATCACTTCTACCTTACGGGGGTTTGTACATAGCCGGCGGCATCGCTGCGAAGATTTTGCCACTGATTCAAGAAGGGGGTTTTATGCGAGCTTTTACCCACAAAGGTCGGATGGATTCGCTGTTAGAAATGATGCCGGTTCGATTGGTTTTGAATGACAATGTAGGGTTAATTGGAGCGGCTGTTTGTGCGGCGGGTCTTTAGGAGAATGTAGGGGCGGTGCCCCCGTGCCCGCCCCAGATCGATCGGGGCAACCACGGGGGGATTGCCCCTACAAAATTACAAAAATAATTTAGGCTTGCTATATAGGAACTGCCAAGACGGTTAGGACATTCTCAATCGCTGAAACCTAAAATTACTTCCCTTCCAGTTCTTTCAGCTTCCGCTGGGCAAACTCCTTCACCTGCGGATCTTGAGCGACGGCTAAAGCTTGGCGATAGCTTTCAATTGCTTTTACTTTGTCGCCTTTGAGTTCATAAGCAATGCCGCGATTGTTGAAGGCTTCTGCATCTTTAGGATTGAGTTTCAGGGCTTGAGTGAAATCGGCAATGGCGCGATCGTATTCCTTTTTATCGTTGTAAGCAATGCCGCGATTGTAGAAGGCTTCTGCATTTTGAGGATTGAGTATAATGGCTTGATTGTAATCGGCAATGGCGCGATCGTATTCCCCTTTCTTGTCGTAAGCAAAGCCGCGATTGTTGAAGGCATATGCGTCTTTAGGATTGAGTATAATGGCTTGATTGTAATCGGTAATGGCGCGATCGTATTCCTTTTTATAGTTGTAAGCAGTGCCACGACCGTAGAAGGCATCTGCGTATTTAGGATTGAGTATAATGGCTTGATTGAAATCGGCAATAGCGCGATCGTATTCCTTTTTATAGCCGTAAATACTGCCCCGATTTTTGAAGGCTGCTGCATCTTTAGGATTGAGTAGAAGGGATTGATTGAAATCGGCAATGGCGCGATCGTATTCCCCTTTCTTGCCGTAAGCAAAGCCGCGATTTTTGAAGGCTGCTGCATATTTAGGATTGAGTAGAAGGGATTGATTGAAATCGGCAATGGCGCGATCGTATTCCTTTTTATCGTTGTAAGCATTGCCGCGATTGTAGAAGGCTGCTGCATATTTAGGATTGAGTAGAAGGGATTGATTGAAATCGGTAATGGCGCGATCGTATTCCTTTTTATAGTTGTAAGCAATGCCGCGATTGTTGAAGGCTGCTGCATCTTTAGGATTGAGTAGAAGGGATTGATTGAAATCGGCAATGGCGCGATCGTATTCCCCTTTCTTGCCGTAAGCAGTGCCGCGATAAAAATATAGTCATTTCAAATAAATGTGAGACAGAGGCAAGATCATGATAAAATCGATAAAAATAGTTAATTAGAAAAAAA